>CBFDBV010000110.1:0-11919 GCA_965603135.1 uncultured bacterium | reverse complement strand
TCCCAGGAGTTCTTCCAGATGTCGGGGTCGTCGGCGTGCTTCTCGATGAACCACTCGGGGGCCCAGATGACGTCGTGCTGGCCGAAGGGCATCATAGCGAAGGTCCCGGCGTAGCCCTGCTCCTGGAGATCGTCGCAAAGCTCGGTGATGTTGGAGAAGTCGGCCTCGGTCTCGGTGTAAGTCTCCGCTTGGCCCGACCGCCAGCCGGAGTGGAACTCGAGCTCGAAGGGCTGCTCGAACTCGCGCCAGTGGCCGGGGCTCCAGCAGCCGATGAGCAGGCGGTTCATCCGGCCGTTCTCATCGAAGGGCGGCAGGTCGCGCGGCTGCTCGCCGAGGTGCGCGGGCAGTTGAGGTGCGAGCGCCACGCTGCTAAGCGCCCGTGCCGTGGCCACGTCCTCCTCAAGCTCTCTGATGGCGGTCTCCAGCCGATCTGCCGCCTGGTCGAAGGCAGCCCGGTCGGCCTCCTCGCCCGACTTGAAGGCCCGCGCGAAGGCCTGGTAGCTGTCATTGAGGGCCTGCTCCGAGGCGTCGAAGAGGCGGCGCGCGCTTTCCGGTGGCGCACTGTCATGGTATGCGTAGCGGCGCTCCGCCTGCCGGAGCCTGTCCTCGGCGAGGACGGAGGAGAGCAGCAGCGCGTTGTACCTGCGCGCCAGCTTGTACGCCTCGTCCTCAGCCTCCATGTGCTGGCGGAAGCGGCCGGCAGGCTTGCTGCCGATCTCTACGCCCAGCGGCAGGTAGGTCCAGACGTCGGGCGTGATGTCCTTCGGGCTGCCCAACTCCTCGAACTCGATGTCGTCGAACCAGACGCTCCCGACCGCGTACTCAACCCGCAGCAGGAACTGCCAGCTCGTGATCTCCGGCGTGCAGTAGAAGAGGCCCGACCAGCGCACCCAGTCGCCCGGCGCGGCCTGCGCCCCGCTCGGCGTCTTCGACAGCTCCATCGGATAGCCGCGCTGGAGGATCGCGCCCTTCTCCCCGCCGCGGTAGTTGATGACGTAGCCGACGGCGGAGTCGGGAACCGCGGCGTCCTTGCGGATGCAGACGGAGATGCGGTAGATGGTCTCCGTCTTGAAGTCGGTGGTGCTGGTGTTGACGAAGGCGCGGTCGGCGGGACCGACCGCGTCAATGCGCAGGGAGGCCTCGCCCGAGTGCTTGATGGCCTCATCCACAACCGCCTTCGAGCCGGTGTCCTCGGGCCACAGCGACCAGCCCTCAAGTCCCTGCTCGAAGCCGGGGTTGGGCAGGAGTTGTACCACCTGCCCCTGTGTCCACAGGGCGCACAAGCATGACATCAGCACGAGGATACAACACAGGCCCTTCCTCATTTCGCTCACCTCCATACGGCAGCGAAAACGGCAAAACCAGCCATGGTGTGCGCGGGCAGGCCCGGCGCCGCTTTCCGGCCTGCGGCACGCGCCAGGTTCCTACAGCTCGAGCGTCACCCGCGGGATGTCCTCGTAGCCCGGCTTCGCGTAGGTGTCCAACCAGTCGGTTTTATGCCTCACCCGGGCATCTACGCAGCCGATCTCGTACTCGCCCGCCTCCTGGAACACAATCCAGGCTGTGCCGTTGGAATCCGTCATCGCTCCACGGGGTGCGGCAAGCCCCTCCGCCAGAGGCCGCGCGACCACCGGCACTCCTGCCGCCGGCTCGCCGTCCCGCCTCACCTGCACAATGACCTCAGGCGAGCGCCGCGCGGGTAGCCTCGGCATCTTCCCCCAGCAGTCGGCGAAGGCCTGATATGCCCTGTTGGGTGTGACCGAGGGGCGCGAGGGATCGAACCAGTTTATCAGCGAGCGATGTCCCGAGCCGGTTCTAAGCGCCTCGCACTTGATGCCCGGCCCGGAGAGGCTCGGCCAGGGGATCGGCACCATCGCGCCCAGGCTCACGCTCCCCTTCCGCCAACCCTTCTCTGTCACCGGCGCCGTCGTCGGGTCCCCGAGCAAGTCGGCCCAAGGGCCCATGAGGGAACGATCGGCGGTGGTGAACAGCCCGCAGATGTAAGGCAGGAAGTTGAGCGCCCCCGACAGCTCGATCTCCTCGTAGTACGCGGTCCATGACCTTATGTACTCGCACATCCCCTCAACGGCCTCGGCCGACTTCGCCGCATCAGGACCGGACATGGCGAACAGCACCGGGTAGTTCTGAAACTCCCCATTGATGCAGGGCCGGCTGCCCCACTTCTCCTTCCAGCCCTCCAGGCGCTCGTTCGGCGGGTAGTGCAGGTTGACAATCTCAATGTCGTCCCGCGCGGTGCAATGCCTGCCATTCTCGACCCCATGAAGCGTAAAGGGCCGAGTCGGGTCTTCCTCGTTGATGGCTTTCCCGAAGGATAGAAAGCGGTCAAGCATTGCCTTCGGGCGCTGCGTCGAGCAGAAGGTCTCATTCTCAACAGACCACAGAACGAGGCTTGGGTGGTTGCGGTGTTTGCGCGCCCATTCATGGTAGTGATCGGTGATGTTGCGCACCCACACCTCATCGTCCCAGTCCGCAACGCCCATGATGTCCGGTATCCCGTAGACGCCCCAGTACGGCCCCTCGAGTTCCGACAACATGCCGAGTTCGTCGCCGAGATCGAGGAACTCCCGCGCGACATCGCCGTGCCGGTGCCAGCGGTGGATGTTGACATTCATCCCCCGATCGCTGCGGTACATATGCAAGCCGAACCAGCGGTTGCCATGGGCGATCTTGCCCTCCTGCAAGTACCAGCCCCCGCCGCCCTGGAGAGGGAGACGTTCGCCGTTAAGATAGAACTGCCCGCCTTGGACCCAGAACTCGCGAAAGCCGAAACGCTGGTAGTGCACGTCGCCGGGCTGTTGCCCGGGGACCGTGCCGAGGCTTGATCGCAGGTAGTACAGGTTCCCCGGATCGCCCCGGTCGCTGCCGAGGCCCCAGAGCTTCGGGTCCTCCCACGGCGCGGAGACCTCCACCGCGCTCGTGCCTCGTGGCTCCAGCACTACCTCCTGCGCGGGTAGCGTCAGGACGGCCTCGCGGGCATCGAGCACCTCCTGCGCAAGCGACAGTTGCAGCCGCTCGTCCGTCTCGTTGGCCAGCCACGTCTGCACGGCTATCTGCTTCTGTCGCACCGAGGTGATGACGAAGGTATCCGAGACACGCACCGCGGGCACGTTGCGCACAGAGACATCCTGCCAGATGCCTCCGAACCGCGCACCCCACAGGTCGGAGATGATGTAGTGGTTCGGCCCGGAGGAACAGCCTTTCGGCTGGCCCTCCAGTTCCGACTTGTCCAGGGCGGTGATGGAGGTGTCGTGAACGAAGCACAGCATCTCGCAACTCTCGCCCGGACGGGCCAGCCCCGTGACATCCACGTCGAAGGCATCGAACCCGCCGAGGTGCCGCCCACAGAACTGCCCGTTCAGGTACACCTCGCAGAGGTGGAACACGGCCTCGAAGTGGACCTTGATGCGTCCGGTCTCCCAGTCACCCGGGATGGTGAAGCGCGTGCGATACCATGCCCAGCGCTGCCCGCCGGGCCATTTGCGGTCCAGCGCCATGAAGTTGCCGACCGTCTCGTGCCAGGGCCCGTGCGGAACGCGGATCTTGAACCAGTCGCCGTCGCCCGGCGCCTCCGGGGAGCCCTGGGTGGTCATCTCCCACTCGCCGTTGAGGAGCACCTTGGCCCGCTGCGTTGCCTCGGCTCTGGCCGGCGCCTGCGGGGCAAGCGGCCGCTCGTCGCCGACAAGCGCCTGCTCGGCCTCCGCCTTGCCGACGAACTGCTGGGCCCGCCAGAGGCGAGTGACCCCGCCGCGCAAAGCCGCAAGGTCGGACGCCGTCTCGAGACTGCCTCCGGCCGCGTCGAGGTAGGTGTCGGCGACCCCGCCGAAGTACTGCATCTGACGGCGGTGGTAGCTGGTGGCTCCGGTCGCTCCCGGCAGCGCGGCCAATTGCCCTTTCAGGTCGGCGAGCACTGCCCCGAGCGGTCCGCGCAGCTCGGCGCTGATGCGCGGCTCGCTGTCCTCGAACCTCTTGTCTATCCCGGCCGCGCGTTCCCTGATGGGGGCAAGGTCAATCTCCTCCCCCGCCTTTATCCGCTCGACCGCTGCCGCTATGTCCTCCTGAAGGCCGTCTACCTCCGAGCGCATCCCCTCCAGCAGCCGACGGGAGGCGGCGCACGCCCCTTGGACTCCGTCGGTCTTGAAGACCTCGGCCACCCTCCCTATCAGGGCATCGAGTTCCCCAACAGAGTCCCTCCCCTGCGTCGCATGACCGGCAAGCCGATTGAGCGCATGCGCATCCTCACTCACGAGCAGACAGCGAGTGACGAAGGCGTACTCCTCAACGCAGCCGACAGTGAGCGCGTCGCCAGGCGCGAGGAATACCATGCCCGTCGAGCGAATCCAGCTCATGTCGTGCCCCCAGCCCTGTTCGCTCTGATGGGTCCGTACCGCCGCCACCTCCGCCACCGGCGCCATCTCTACCTCCTGACCGTGCAGGTCCACCACGTAGGTCATCTCAGGGGACACGTACTCATATCCCTTCTGATGACCTGTCCGGCATAAGAAGTACAGGTAGAACCTGTCGCCTGGGAGTTCCTTGACGCGCCAGCGCAGGCTGGCTCCGGGGCCGAGGCCGACGCTCTGCTCGCCGCCCGTGTCCTCGAAGTCCGCCGCATCCCCGGTCTTCTCGGGAATCGGCTGCTCCTTGCCCTCGGCATTCACGCGCACGCCGTCGGTGGCTTTCAGCGGGTAGCCGATGAACTCGGCGGGCTTCGCTCCGGGCGTTTTCACGAGCGTCGGCAGCGTTACCTGGCAGAAGGCGGCGGAACTCACCAGAAGGGCTGGCACCGCAAAGCTGAGGGTTCTCATTGACCGCATCCTCTCCGGTGTCGTTCAACGACCGACCTCCCGAAATCCGCGAACGGGCCTCCTCTACCCGAGGTCCGGGGCCACCGGCTCAC
Source organism: uncultured bacterium (assembly GCA_965603135.1). Taxonomy (GTDB): domain Bacteria; phylum Armatimonadota; class Zipacnadia; order Zipacnadales; family UBA5352; genus CBFDBV01. The sequence continues at coordinate 7,001 of CBFDBV010000110.1, read as the reverse complement.
CGTCCTCAGTCCGCCGGGGCCCTCACGACCTGCCTCTCTCCGTCGTGCACCCGCGCCACCAGCACCGCAGCCTCGGTCTCCATCTTCTCCTCCCACGGCATCGGCACGATCATCGTGCCGTCGCCGCAGTTGAAGGCCACGACTGTGTCGCCGATTCGCAGCGCGTCGCACGTCTCCGCCGATACGTCCCAGGACTCCGGCAACTCCTCGCCGGCTCCTCCGATGAGCAGCGGTACCAGGAAGGTCATCTCCGTCGCCGGGCCGGCATTCATCTCCAGGAGGTTGATGTCCGGGTCCTCCTTGGGCGTCAGGTCGCGGGTCGAATGGATGTACTCCGGGCGGTACGTGCTCGCCTCTGCCTCGCACTCGTGCGGCAGGAACGGCAGGACGGCGACCTGAGCCCCATTACGCGTGATCGTCCAGCCCTTTTCAGCTTGCCCCAGCTCGCCGTAGTGGTGCAGGAGCCAACTGAAGGTGCGAGGCTCCTCCGTGGCGAGCCGATCGTAGACCACCACCAGGTCGCGGCCGGCAAGCACGACCGTGCGCTCGAAGCGCGTCAGGCCCAACTCCTCGGGATAGGCCGAGGTCGCATCGCCGGTGACGATGGTGACATCGGCATCCGTCACGAACTGAGTGATGTGCGCGCGGCCAGGCTTGGGGCGCGGCCACATCTCACCATCGCCGTACTGCCCCTGACCGTCTACCAGCACCGTGTTGTGATTGCGCGTCATCTTCTCGTAGGTGTATCCCGGGTCCGCCGCCAGCACCTCACCGCGACCGAAGAGGATGAAGTGGTTCTGCTCCGGGTGATTGTGCCCGGTGCCGCCCAGGCCCAACTTGTCGCACAACTCCGCCCACTTGTGCCCGCCCAGCGGCCGGCTGACGAAGGCCACGTGGGTCGCGTCATCCTCCCACGAGGTCCGCGCGAAGGCGGTCTCGATGTCCGGGTAGTACCTGGCGAGCGGGAGCGCTTCGAGCGGGTCGGCGCCCTGCACCTTCTCGTCCAGCCAGAGGAAGTTGAAAGCGCTCGAGCTGGGCCCGCCGCTGAGCAGCTCGGCCATCCCCTGGGGCAGGGAGTCCTCGAACCGCCTGGCCTCCCACAGCAGCAGTCTGACGGGCGGGCGACCTATGCGCGTCGTAGTGTCCTCCAGGGCCGCCGAGCGCGCAAGCCCCGGGTAGAGATGGTGGAAGATGAACTCGGCCTGGCCGGTCAGCCCCTCGTCGCCGGCGGGGATACGCAGGCCGGTGCACCACTCGTACAGGCCCGTGTACATATACAGCGTCGGCATCGAGAAATTCCAGTACGCGGGCCCCTCGTGGAAGCCGCCGTCTGGGCTGAAGCTGAGGGCGATGCGCTCGAAGCGGTCCCACGCCCAGGCCAGCCACTGCTCGGCCTCGGGGACCTCGCCGCAGATGGCCGCCGCTCCCAGGGCCAGCGACAGGTGGGCGAACCAGTAGTGATTCTGCTGGAAGGACAGCCCGCCGCCGGTGCGTCCGTGCAGAGACGCATCGTAGACCTGCCGGGCCTGTCGGGCGATGGCCTCGCGCACGCCGACACGCAGATCGTCCGGGATGTCTTCGTAGAGCCAGTCGTAGGTGAGCGCCAGGCCCTCCATATAGTACTCGGCGTCCAGGTCCACGCCGCAGTGCGGGTAGGTCGTGGCCATCTCCAGCCACGGTATGATGCCCTCGAGCTTTTCCTCAGACGGCTCCAGGAGGTAGCTCAGAGCGTAGTTGCCCAGGCTGCGGTAGCGTCCGCCGTTGCGCTTGCCGGGCTCGAAGGCCGCCGGCTCCCTGGTCAGGACGCCGGTGGGCTGGTAGAAGCGCTGGACGCGTTCGTCATTGAGGCGCGCGCGCATTGCCTCCAGGTCCTGGGCGGTAAAGAAGATGCGCGGGTGCTTGCCTATCAGGTCCTCACGCATCGGCGGCATCGGTGTCTTCGTCTTCGCCGCGTACAGCTCGATGCGCTGGAGGACGCTGCCGGGCGCCTCGCGCAGGATGAGACGGAAGGTATGCTTCCCGGCCTCGGTGACGTTTGCGGCGATGGAGCGCTCGTCCATCGCCCCCACGGGCGGCACGATGGGTCGCTCAAGCTGCTCGCCGTCCACTTCGAGCCAGTAGGAGTCACTGCCGCGGCCCGGCGCGCTGGCCGTTGCCGCCAGGCCGTACTTGCCGGGCGGCAGCTCGGCCTCGAACTCGATGAAGAAGCCCTCACCGGTCACCGCGACCTGCTGGCCGTCGCGCTCCTCGAGCGTCATGCCCTCTCCTACCGCCAGAAGCTGCTCGCCGGCGGCCTCGAACACCGTCTCGCGAACCAACATCGGCGTGGCAGTCAGGTTGCTCAGATCAACGCCCGAGAACGGCCCCACCGCCAGCGCGCCCAAGATCATATGAGTCCACATCGTGCCATCTCCTTCCCGTTTCCTGCGGGCGACCTCGCCCGATGGTTGCCGCACGAGGTATTCACCAGGAGGAGGGGGGAGTCCTCGCTCGAAGTCCCATCGGAAGCGGCAGACGCGACACTGCCGTGCAAGGCGCAGGTCCCGAGCAGGAATCCAGGGAATGTCACGCTGACGCACACGACTGAGGTCAATCAGGTGAGGGATATGCCATGAGGCCATCCTCGCGCAAGTCGTTGTCGGCGCTTGCTCTGACAATCTTGGCACTGCCGGGAGTGACCGCAATGGCCCAGAGGACCGAAGTGCCCGAGTGGGTCGGGAAGATCCGCGCGGATCACCCGCGCTTGTTCTTCAGTGCCGATACCTGGCCGGCGGTGAAGGCGCAGGCGCTGGGCCCCATGCAGGAACACTATGCGAAGGTCAAGGAGGTCGTGGACAAGCTGCCGGCCGAGCTTGAGAGTAAGGACTACGGCTTCCAGGCGCTCAACGCCGCCTTCGTCTATCGGGTGACGGAGGACCCGAAGTACCTGGAGCTGGCGCGCAAGCTCCTGGACACCAGCGTGGAGTTCTACCACGCCCGGATCGCGGCGGGTGTGATGGTGAACTGGTACTCACACACCCGCCTCTCGGCGCTGGCGGCGTGGGACTGGATCTACAACGAGGTGCCGGAGGACTGGCGCACACAGTGGGGTGGGGCAATGCTCGAGCACGTGGCTCAGGTGCAGCCGTACCCCGGGTGGCGGGATGACTTCGGGCCGGGGCGGTGCAATCGCAGCGGCTACACGACCGGCTTCTACGGGACCACCAACCTGGCCTGGTTCGGCGGTCTGGCGATGCTCAACGAGGGCATTGACGACGAGCGCGCCCTGGACTTGCTCTTGCAGGGCTATGACCTGAACATGAAGCTGCTGGAGCATCGTCGCGCCGCGAGCGGCGATGACGGCGGCTCGGCCTCGCCGACGCTGGGCTATGCGATGGGCGCGTACCCGTGGGCGGAGTTCAACTTCTTTCACACCTGGAAGTCGGCCACCGGCGAGCAGATGGCGCTCCAGTGGCCGTATGTCGCCCTGTTCGCCAACTACGTGATGTGGAACTACCTGCCCGAGGCCCACGAGTTCGGCTACGGCGATGCCGGGCACACCACCAACAAGATGACGCGCTGGAATATGTGCCTGCATATGGCCCAGACCATGCACTTCTACGCCGAGAGCCAGCCGGACTGGGTGGGCCTCGCGCGCCACGTGCAGGGGCTGTTCCCCGAGCACTACTCGAACACGCATTGGGGCTGCCACCCGTTCCTGCTCACGCGGACGGACCAGGCGCCGGCGGCCAGGGACCCCGGCCTGCTGCCTCACGCGCGGCACTTCGAGACCATGGGGCAGATCTTCATGCGCTCCGGCTCCGGCCCTGAGGACACCTACGCTGCGTTCACCGCCGGCGGCATCCTCAGCCAGCATCGGCACTTCGACAACAACAACTTCTGCATTCACAAGAGGGGCTTCCTGGCCATCGATTCGGGCACGCGCGTGGGGAACGCCGACCAACTTCAGAACTACTATGCGCAGACCGTCGCGCACAACTGCATCCTGATTGACATGCCGGACGAAGCGGTCTCCAACTACTGGAACGGGACGGTGTTCGTCCAGGAGGGCGGCCAGTGCCAGCAGATCGGCTCGAGGCCCGTCGCCTTTGAGACGAATGACGACTTCACGTACATCGCGAGCGATGCCACGGAGGCCTACCGGCCGGAGAAGTGCGAGCTGGCGCTGCGGCAGTTTGTGTTCATCTATCCGAACCACTTCGTGGTCTTCGACCGCGTGCGCTCGACCCAGGCCGACTACCGCAAGCGCTGGCTGCTGCACACCGCGCGCGAGCCGCGCATAGAGGGGACTACGATCTCAGCCGACCAGGGAGAGGGCCGCATCTTCTGCCGCACACTCCTGCCCGAGGACGCGCAGCTCACGGCGATAGGCGGCCCCGGCAAGGAGTTCATGGCCGGCGGCAAGAACTGGCCGCTGCTGGAGAAGGGCAAGTACGGCGGCGCGCCCGAGTACTCTGAGTTGATGGGCTGGGGCCGGGTCGAGGTGACCCCCGGCACGCCGCGCGGCGATGACGTCTTCCTACACCTGATCCAGGTCGGCGACCAGACCGTGGTGGAGATGTGCGAGGCGACGCTGGTACGCGAGGAAGCGAGCGTGGGGGTGCAGTTCGCCGCCGGCGACAGGTCGGTCCGCGTGACCTTCGCCACCGAGGGGGAGGCGGCGGGTCACATCCGCATTGTCCGCGGGGACGAGGTGCTGACCGACCAGGACCTGACGCAGGAGGTCATGCCCCAGGAGGGCCTGGCGGCTCGCGCGGAGTGACGGACCGAGCAGAGGTGAGGTCTGATGACACCGGACTATGTCGCCACACGCTTGTGCGTGCCCGCAGTCCTGCTTGTGATGCTCCTACTCCCCGGCGCGAGTGGCATGGCTCAGGAGGACGCTGCGCCAGAATGGCTGAACAGGATCCGCCCCGATCATCCCCGGCTCTTCTTCAACGCCGACACCTGGCCTGCGGTCGAAGCTCGGACGCGCGGGGTAAACGCCGACCACTTCGAGAAGGTGAAGGAGCACGCCGACGGCGTCCCCGACGAGCCGGGCGTCGAGGACTGGGGCAATCACCTGATGAGCGCGGCCTTGGTGTATCGCGTGACGGGCGAGGCGGCGCGCCTCGACAAGATCAAGAAGATGTTCCGCGCCAGCCTCGACTTCTATCATCAGCGCTATGCGGAGGGGAAGGCCGTGAACTGGTACTCGACCAGCCGCATAGGCTGGCTGGCCGCCCTCGACTGGGTTTGGAACGACCTGACGCCCGCCGAGCGCCGCGGGCTTGCCGCCAACATGCTCAAGCACGTGGATGACGCCCAGCCCGGCGAGGGCAAGCCGCGCATCGAGCGCGTCAACAGGAGCAGCTACACCTCCGGCTTCTACGGCACGCCTGGCCTGCTCTGGCCGGCCGGCCTGCTCCTGCTCAACGAGGGCGTTGACGACGAGAAGGCCCTCGCCTTCCTCAAGCAGGGCTATGACCTGAACCAGAAGCTCCTCGCCCATCGGGCGGGCGGCGTCGGCGATGATGGCGGCGGGGCCTCTTCGACCGTGACCTATTGCTTCGAGGCCTATCCCTGGTCCGAGTGGACCTTCTTGTACACATGGCAGTCGGCGACCGGTGAGGATATCTCGGCCCAGTGGCCGCACATCGCCATGTTCTCCAACTACGTGCTCTGGAACTGGCTTCCCGGGGGCTACGAATACGGCTACGGCGACACGCCACACAGCCGCAACAGGTTCCCCTGGGGGTGGATGTACACGCACATGTCCCACATCATGCACTTCTACGGCCAGTCACACCCTGAATGGGCTGGGCTCGCCCACTACGTCAAGGAGACAATCAAGGAGGCCGGGGCTTACGGCTTCCACCCGACCTACTGGTCCGTGTACCCGTTTCTCACGACCGAACTGGAGAAGGCACCGCCGCCGCAGGACCCGGGGAAGCTGCCGCCCGCGCGGCACTTCGAGAGGATGGGGCAGGTGTTCATGCGCTCGGGGAGCGGGCCCGAGGACACCTATGCGCTCTTTGTGTGCGGCGGGACCATCAAGTCCCACGCCCACTACGACGCCAACAACTTCGTCATCTACAAGCTGGGCCACCTGGCCATCGACTCGGGCACGCGGTATCCCACGACGGCCTCCGAGCACTGCAACAACTACTACCGCCAGAGCGTCGCGCACAACTGCGTGCTCATCAAGATGCCCGAGGAGCCGGGCGGTGCGTCCTACGGCAAGCCTATCCGCGAGGGCGGCCAGAACACGGTGACGGGCTCCAAGGTCATCGCCTTCGAGACTTGCCCGGAGTTCACGTACGTCGCCGGCGAGGCCACCGCCACCTACAACCCCGAAAAGTGCTCTCTGATGGTGCGGCAGTTCGTGTTCATCCCGCCCGATCACTTCGTCGTCTTCGACCGGGCAACCTCGACCAAGGCCGAGTACCAGAAGAAGTGGGTGCTGCACACCGCCCGCGAGCCCGAGCTGACCGGCAAGCAGCTAAGCGCCGACCAGGAGCAGGGCCGGATCTTCTGCCGCACGCTGCTTCCCGAGGACGCTGCGGTGCAGAAGGTCGGCGGGCCGGGCAGGCAGTTCCTCACCGACGGCATTGACTGGCCGATCGAGGAGAAGTACTACAACGAGGACGGCACGCTCAAGCACGAGCTGATGGGCTGGGGCCGGGTGGAGGTGACCCCCGGCGCGCCGCGCACCGAGGACGTCTTCCTGCACCTGATCCAGGTCGGTAATGAGACCCTGGAGGAGATGTGCGAGGCTGAACTCGTCCAGGACCAGGGCAGCGTGGGGATGCAGTTCGCCGCTGGCGACAAGTCGGTGCGCGTCACCTTCGCCACCGAGGGCGACGCAGCGGGTCACATCCGCATCGCCCGCGGCGATGAGGTCCTTGGCGACCGTGACCTGACCCGGGAGGTCACGCCCCAGCAGGGCCTGGCAGCCATCGGCGAGTAGGCAGGCGCAGTGCAGGCACGTCAACTCGCCTACCACCGGCGATACTTGTACG
>CBFDBV010000109.1:0-11974 GCA_965603135.1 uncultured bacterium | reverse complement strand
GCGGGCGCGGGCACGGTGTACTTCGACCTCATCAAGGACCGGCAGACGATGCTGACGCAGGCGGCGCGCATCGAGGGCGGCCGCGCGACGACCGAGATCGTGCTCGGGCCCCAGGTCGGCGGGACGGCCTGGCTCAGCGCCTACGTGATCACACCGCTGGGGCAGATCGTGCGCGACCAGCGGCCCATCTACGTTGACCCCGCAGCCGACCTGGCGATTGACATCAGCGCGGACCAGGAGACGTACGCGCCCGGCTCGGAGGCGCAACTCGCCTTCACCGTCAGGGACGCGGCGGGCAGGCCGGTCGCCGCGGCGCTGGGCATCAACGTGGTGGACGAGAGCGTGTTCGCGCTCCAAGAGCTTCAGCCGGGGATGGAGAAGGTGTACTTCTTCCTGGAGCAGGAGTTGATGAAGCCGCGCTACGAGATACACGGCTTTGAGATGCCGTCCATCATCACGCAGGAGCCACTGGTTCGCCCGGCGGCGCTGGAGCGCAAGGACCGCGCGGCACAGATCATCTTCGCCTCCATCGAAGCGCCCCAACTGAGCAGCTTCGAGGTGGATACCTACGCCGAGCGGCTCGCCGAGGCCAAGCAAGCGTGGCTCGAGAAGCTGAGCCCGCAGGTGGAGCGGATTCAGCAGGCGCTGCAACAGTACCAGAACAAGCACGACAAGTACCCCCCGGTCGAGGGCGGGGTCGCGCTGCTGGTGCGCGAGGGCTTCCTCAAGGAGGCCGACCTGAAGGACCTCTGGGGACGCGAGATGCTGGTGGAGCCCGGAGAGGCAGACACCACCGAGCTGCGGTGGATCGTGGTCATCTCGCTCGGCCCGGACGGCAGGCGGGACACGATGGACGACCTGGTGATGCCGGGCTATCAGCCGATGGCGATGGTGCACGCAGGCGGGTTCGGCGGCGGACGCGGCGGGCCCGGGCGAGGCGTCCGCGCCTTGGCGCTGGGCGCGCCGATGGCGATGGAGGTCGAGCGCGCGGAAGAGATGGACGGCGCCAAGGCTGGGGAGCCCGAGACAACGGCTGCGGCGCCCGACAAGGAGAGCGTGCGCGTGCGGAAGTACTTCCCCGAGACGATGTTCTTCGAGCCGGCGCTGATCACCGGGCCGGACGGCAAGGCCACGCTGACGATGCCGATGGCCGACTCCATCACCACCTGGCGGATGGCCTGCCTGGCGAACAGCGCCACCGGCCAGCTTGGCTCCACCACCACGGGACTGCGCTGCTTCCAGGACTTCTTCGTGGACATTGACCTGCCCGTGGCGCTGACGCAAAGCGACATCGTCTCCATCCCGGTGGCGGTGTACAACTACCTGCCGCAGGAGCAGACCGTGCGCCTGGAGCTGACCCGGGAGCCGTGGTTCGACCTCTCCGGCGAGGACACGGTGGAGATGAAGATCGCCAGCAATGACGTGGACGTGCGTTACTTCACCATCAAGGCCACCAGGATCGGCGACCACGAACTCACCGTTCACGGGCTGGGCCCGCAGATGAGCGACGCCATCTCGCGCAAGATCCGCGTGGAGCCCGACGGGCGCAAGATCGAGGAGACCGTCAGCGACCGGCTTGAGGGGAACGTGGAGCACACCCTCAACATCCCCGATGCCGCGCTGGACGATGCGAGCAACATCCTGGTCAAGGTCTACCCGGGTATCTTCTCGCAGGTGGTGGAGGGCCTCGACAGTATGCTGAGAATGCCCTTCGGCTGCTTCGAGCAGACCACGGCCTGCACCTACCCCAACATCCTGGTGCTCGATTACATGCGCACCACCGGCCAGGTGACGCCGGAGATTGATATGAAGGCCGCCGGGCTCATCAACACCGGCTACCAGCGGATGATAAGCTACGAGTGCCCGGGGCACGGCTTCTCGTGGTTCGGCGATGAGCCGGCCAACAAGATGCTGACCGCTCACGGCTTGATGGCGTTCTTCGACATGCAGAGCGTGCACAACGTGGACGCCAGCATCATCAGCCGGACGCAGCAGTGGCTGCTCGATCAGCAAGAGGCGGACGGGTCCTGGAAGCCGGAGGAGCACTACCTGCACCAGGAGACCTGGACGCGCATACAGAACAGCGACCTGCTGCCCACCGCCTACGCGACCTGGGCGCTGGCTGCGACCGAGTGCAAGGCGGAGGGCGTGAAGAAGGGCGTCGCCTACGTGCGCAAGCACTGGGAGCAGGCCCAGGAGCCGTACTCGCTGGCCATCTGCTGCAACGCGCTGGTGGCGGCCGACAAGGTGCTGCAAGAGGGCGACCTGGATGATGCCACCATCGAGGCGCTGGACAGCCTCATCGGGATGGCGAAGACCGAGGGCGAGAAGACGTGGTGGGAGTCCAAGATCACCGGCATCACGCACAGCAGCGGCGACTCCGCCGACCTGGAAGCGACCGGCTACGCGGGCCTGGCGCTGCTCACTTCCGGCCGCTACCCTGGGCCGACCACCCAGGTCATCAACTACCTGATCTCCAGGAAGGACCCCAGCGGCACCTGGTACTCGACGCAGGCGACCATCCTGGCGCTCAAGGTGCTGCTGCTGAGCCAGGGCAAAGCGACCCAGGAGATCAACGCGGAGATCGAGATAATCGTCAACGGCCAGCGCGCATCGGCCTTCGCGCTCACCCCGGAGAACGCCGACGTGATGCGGCTGGTTGACTGCAAGCAGCTCGTCAAGAAGGGCGCCAACACGCTGACCATCAGCTTCGGCGGCAAGGGGAGCTGCCTGTACCAGGTGGTCAGCCGCTACTACGTGCCCTGGCGGAAGCCCGACGTGCCGACCGCAAAGGAGCCGCTCGACATTGACGTGCGCTACGACCGGACAAAGCTGGCGAAGGACGACATCCTCACGGCTAGCGTCACGGTCGCCAACAACACGCCCGCTACGACCAGCATGATCATCGTTGACCTGGGCGTACCGCCCGGCTTTTCCGTGGAGAGCGGCGACCTGGCCGAGCTGGTGGACATGGACAAGATCCAGAAGTTCAAGCTTACCGGCCGGCAGATCATCGTGTACTTCGAGAAGCTGGAGCCGCGGCAGGTGGTGGAGTTCTCCTACCGGCTGCGCGCGAAGTTCCCCATCAAGGCGAAGACGCCCAAGAGCACGGTCTACGAGTACTACAACCCGGAGAACCGCGCGGACGCGGTGCCCGTCGAGATCGAGGTGACCGGGTAACCCCTAGCGTCGGGCGCAGGCCCGAGCCGGCGGCTCGCGAACGACGTGGCAACCGCCCGCTGGGCCCTGATGCAGCAAGCATCAGGGCACGGCGCGCCTGCGCTCCTGCGCAGGCCTGAAGCCTTTCGGCTTCAAGCGATTGCCACGTCGTTGCGGGCGAAGCCCACCCCCCGCCCCTACCTACCACACCACCAAGGAGGTGTTCGCACATCACACACGAAACCTCGGTGTACGAAGAGCTGACCACGAAGGCCAGGTGAGCCGAGATGCTGCTGGTAACACTGGTCACGGCCCTGACTTGGGCAAGCGCAGCCTCCGCCCAGGAGACCGTTCCGCATGGCGAGATACTGGAGGCGGAGGCTCTGGCGACAATCGTGGGCGCAGAGCCCGAGCAGAAGTACGCGCAGGATGCCTCCGGCGGTGCTTACGTGTATCTGCCAGCGAAGCAGATGGAGCCCGGCGAGCCGCCGTTGTCGTACATCGAGGTGCCTCTGGCTGAGATGAAGGGGCAGTTCACGCTCCGCGTCAGGGCGCTGGCACTGAGCGGCGGAACGGATTCGCTGCTCATCCGCTGGGCCTCCGGCCAACGCAGCATCGGGCTGCAGTACGAGCCACCCGAGTGGAAGTGGTACGAGGTCAGCATCTACAGCTACATCCCGGGGCCGGCAACCCTCATTGTCGGCGCGCGCGAGCCCGCGCGCATAGATGTCCTGGAGGTGATCAGGACGGAACCTGTCAGCTCCCCTCACCAGCCTGATCCAATCAGGCCCGAGCCGAACGGCGGCCGGCCGATTGACCTCAATCCGCCCACCTTCCGCTGGCTCCACCAGGGCACGGACCGAACCTGCCGGGTGCAGGTCTCTCGCACCGAGGACTTCACCCACATCGTCCTGGACGAGGAGGTCACCGCCAGCTTCCTGCGGCCGCTTCAGCCGCTGCCAACGGGCCGGCTGTGGTGGCGCATGCGCGCCGACAACTGGGACGAGGGCCTGTGGGGCGCGGCCGAGACCTTCGAGATACCAGAGGAGGTGGCGTCGTGGCCGCTGCCGCCGTGGGAGGAGAGCTTCGCGCGCGTCCCCGAGGCGCATCCCCGCCTGTGGCTGGAGCCCGGCGAGCTGGAGCAGATGCGCCGGTGGGCCGAGGGCGAGGGCGCGGAGGCCGTGGAGGGCTGGCGCGGCCGCCTGTCCAGGGAGTTGGGCAAGGAGCTTCCGCTGGAGGCGCAAAAGGAGCGCGACGACGAACTCACTCGCGAGGAGAAGGTGGTGCGGCGAGTGAGCTTCAAGGGCGAGGCGGCTCGCACCGCCCGCGCCATACAGGACATGGCGCCGTTCTATGCGCTTACAGGCGATGAGCAGTTTGCCGAGGAGCTGCGGCGGCGCGCGCTGCTGATTGCCGACCTCGACCCGCACGGGTACGCCTCGCACGCCGTCAGCGACTTCGGCAACGGGACTCTTGTAGAAGGGATGGCCTTCGCCTACGACTTCCTCCAGGATTACATGAGCGAGCAGGAGCTGGCGCAGGTCAGGGAGGCCCTGGCCGCGAGGCTCGAGATCATGGAGAAGGCCTACCGCCCCAGGCTCGAGCAGCGCGTGCACAATGCCCACGCCTGGCAGCACACGTTCCTGCAGTTCATGGCCGGCGCGCTGGCCCTCTATGGCGAGCACCCGCGCGCTGAGGATTGGTTCCAGTGGGCCGTGAAGGCCACGGTCGCGCTCTATCCCTGGTTCGGCGGCGCCGAGGGTGGTTCGGCGGAATGTGCCAGCTACTTCGCCGGGACCAACCTCCGCTCTTCGATGGGGACCCGCGACCTGATCTACGCGGCGACCGGAATTGATCTGCTCGACAACCCCTGGTACCGGAGCAACGTCTACTACACGATCTACTCACATCCGGCCAACCACATGCGCTCTCAGTTCGGCGATCACCCCGGCGGCCCGTGGTCCGATGGACCGCGCGCGAATCAGTTCTTGGTTACCCGTTACCGCGCCGCGCTGCTGGACGACCGGTTCGCGGCGGCCTACGCCTCCGCCTACAAGGGCAACCTAGTCGGGAGATTCCGCGACTCCTTCAAGTGGCTGACCCCGGCGATGCCCGAGCCGGCGCCGTTGTCGGAGTTGCCCGACGCCCGCGCCTTCCGCGACATTGGCACGGTCTTCATGCACTCGGCCATTGACCGTCCCGATGACAACATCTTCTTCGAGTTCAAGTGCAGCCCGTACGGCTCCCACGGCCACTCGCACAATGACCAGAACTGCTTCAACCTGGCGGCCTTCAACGAGCCGCTGCTCATTGACACCGGCTACTATCATTCCTACGGTGACGCGCATCATGCCGGCTGGACCATGACCACCCAGGCGCACAACGCCATCCTGGTGGACGGCACCGGTCAGCCCAACGGAAATATCACCGCCTACGGGCGGCTGCTGGCGTTCGAGCAGGGCGACGAGTACGCCTACTGCGCGGGGGAGGCTAAGTGGGCCTACCGCGAGGTGAAGCTGGACCGCTTCACTCGCCAGGTCCTGTGGCTCAAGCCGGACCTGCTCTTCCTCTACGATCAACTCGAGGCGCCCGAGCCGCACACCTATCAGTGGCTGCTGCACGCTGAGAGGCAGATTGCCGTGGACGAGGCGCAGCAGACCGTCGTGGCGGCCGGCGAGAAGGGCGCCTGCCGCGTGGCGCTGCTCGCTCCCGAGAACCTGAGCTTTTCTCAGACCGACGAGTTCGACCCGCCCGCGAAGCGCTGGCGCAAGGATCGCAAGTTCGATATGCCGAACCAGTGGCACCTCACCGCCTCGACCCGGGAGCCTGCGGCGAGCCAGCGCTTCCTCGCCGTCATCGAGGTGACAAGGCAGGGTGAGCCGTTCGCTGCGCGGGTGGAAGCCGTCTCTGACCAAGGCTGGCTGGGTGTCCGAGTCAACCGGCAGGGCTCCGAGGTGGTGGCGGGCTTTGCCGATGCGTTGATGGGCCTTGACGGCAGCCATCCGGTCGCGGACATCAGGCTCGGACCTGTCGCCGCCCAGGCGTATGCGGTCGCGGCTGAACTGCGCGACGGGAAGACGACGCGCCTGGTGACCATCGGTGCAACAGAGGCCACGGCCGCCGGAGAGTAGGACCCCGGCTAGCGCGGTCGCAGGGTTAGCGGCGCCAGGGCGCGGGAGATGCTGCCATCACCTGCGAAGGCGTGCACCTCCACCAGGTACTGCCCGGCGGGCGTCCTGGTCCCCAGGTCGTTGCGAGCATCCCAGATGATGACCTCGGCTGTTGTCCCCGCGCGGGCCGCCAGGTGGCAAATCGGGCGGCCCGCCAGGTTGCGCACGATGAGGCGCAACTCCGCGGGCCGCGAAAGCTGCACGCGGATGGCCGCGCCGGCAACCGTCGGTGCGGCAGACACGCTCACGATGGCCAGGCCCGGCCGCGGCGAAAGCCCGAGTGCGGCTACCGTCGGAGGCAGCGCAGCGGGCGCAGTCTGAAGGATAGGCTCAAAGTCCACCTGGCCCAGGGACGCATCATCATCGCCGTCGTAGATGTGAGCGCGAATCTCAGCCACGTCGGTGGTGCCCCACCAGTTGTGCTCGGCGCGCAGGCTGTGCGGAGTGCAGTTGCGGAGGTCATATTCCGCGTTGAGGAAGAGCGAGTTCTGCCCCGGGTCGGCCGCATCGCCGGCAACCCCCAGCAGCGGCTGAGCGTTGTCGCTCAGACCGATGCCGTAACGCCCGTTGTGATGCACCGAGCAGCCGGTTATCAGCGGCACGGCGGCGCCTTGCAGGCGAATGCCGTCGTCCTCGCAGAAGCGGAAGATGGAGTCGCACAGGCGGATGTTACCGTCCGAGGCGACCACCACGCCGGTCTTCGCGTGGCTGACCGTGGCGCGCACGAGCCGGCCGGCCGAGCCGGGCAGATACTCGATGCCGGTCCAGTCACCCGCCGTCGGCGGGGATGAGGTGGACCTGAAGGTGACGGACTTGCCCGGCTCGCCGGCGGCCACCAGCACACCATGCGCGCCGATGCCGCCGCCGATCACCTGGACGCCCGCGCGCAGCGTGAGGCGGGCTCCGCTCGCCACGTGCAGGTAGGTGGCGTCGGGCCGTGCGGTCAGATCGAAGGGCACTCCCTGGGGCAGCCAGGCGTCATCGTCGGCAATGTCCGGGTCCTCCGAGCAGGCGACCCCGATCGCCTGCTTCGCATTGCCGGCGTACGAGTTGCCGTAGCGCAGCCCCTCGGCGTTGGTCGCGATGGCGAACACGGGATAGTCGCCGCAGCCCGTCACCGTGCAATCGTGGATGTTGCCGCTGCTCGCCGGGTCCGGCAGGCGAACGGCGCTGCGCCCGCAGTTCTTGATGGCGCTGTGCACAACGTGCACGCGCGAGTCGCCGGCCGCGTGGATGCCGTCGTACTGACACTTCCTGATGACCCCGTCGCGCACATACATCCCAGCGCCGTCGAGCACGAGGGCGTTCTCGGCGTGAGTGATCGTGGCGCTGGTGAAGCGGCCGAAGGCCCCGGGCTTGAGGTATATGCCCAGCCAGTCGCCAGGCTCGGGGCTGCCGGCCGGCGCCAGGACGGTGCGCAGGTTCGGCGTGCCCCGCAGCACGAGCGTGCCGTGCACCACGATGCGACGCGGGGGATAGACGCGCGTGTCCGCCTTGATCTTGAGCAGCGCGCCCTCCGCCACCACGAGTTCGGCGGCCGCCGACGCGACACTGAGATCATAGGGGATGAACTGATTGCGCCAGCAGTCAATGTCCTCGATGTCCGTCGCCGAGCCGCAGTCAACGGCGATGACGTCCGCGCCGTTGGACTGATAGAGGTTCGCGCCGTGGAGCATCTCGGCGCAGGTGGCCTTGATGCAGACGGGGTACTCGCCGTTGCCGACGAACTCGGAGAAGGAGATTACGCCCGTGGGTCGGCTGGTCTGCACGTGCAGGCCGTAGCGGGCGTTGTTCTGAAAGGTGCAGCGGATCGCCCTCAGGTACGAGTCGCCCCAGACCATCACGCCGTCGCGAGACGCCAGGCGGACGCTGCACGCGATCAGGTGCACATCCGCCGAGTCAGCCAGGAGATTGTCCTGCGCCGAGCGGATGGTGCAGCCGCGAAGTCTGCCCACCGCGCCGCTGGTGAAGTAAAGACCGAGCCACGCGCCCGAGGCATGACTGTCGGTCGCCTGGAAGGTGATACGCTCGCCCGGCGCGGCCGCCGCGTGCAGGGAGCCGGAGATGGTGAGGCGGTAGTCCCCCCGGGCGATGACCGTCACCCCGGACTGTATCGTCAGCCGCGCCCCCGCCGCGACGAGCACGTCGGACTGCATCTCGTATGGGCTGTTGGCCTGCGTGAGGGTTGTGTCGGCGGTGATCTGCGGCGGCAGGACCTCGGCCCAGCCCGGAGCAGTGAGGATGGCGATGACCAGGCCGGCGCTGCCGAGCAGGCTGCGCGGCCCGGCCTTCATTCTCCGCATTCTACCGGCTCCCTAGGAAGGACTGCTTGCCTCGCGCTTCTGTTCGCCGCGGTGCGCCGGGAATCCTTGTCCGCCTCGCGCGTCAGGAAGGAAACGCCGGCATATGCGAGGAAGTCCGCCCTCCGGTCACGGCCGGAGGATAATGCTCATGGACGATCAGACGATTCTGCACCACCTGGAGGAGTTGGCGGGGCACCTGGGCGTGGAGCTGCGCTACGAGGCGGCTGCCGGGCGTGCCGGGCTTTGCGTGCTACGGGGGAAGAAGGTGGCCATCATTGACGACAGCCTCCGCGTGGCCGAGCGCGTCGATGCGCTCGCCAGCATCTTTGCCGACCAGCCCACGGAGGACATCTACCTACCGCCCGCCGTCAGGGAACGGCTGCTCCGCTCGGCAGAACGGGAAAAGACCGGGGATCATCTCCCCGGTCCCGAGCAAGAAGGTTGACGCTCCTTCGTGTGAGCCGCTACGCCTCTTCGCCGACGATACACACCTCTGGCTCAAGCACCACGCCGGACTTGTCGTAGACGAGGCCGCGCACGTTCTCGATGAGCTTGAGCACGTCCGCGGCGGTTGCCTCTCCCAGGTTGACCACGAAGTTGGCATGCTTGCTCGAGACCGCCGCGTCGCCGACCCTCATACCCTTGGCGCCCGCTTCCTCCAGCAGACGGCCGGCGAAGTCGTCATTCGGACGCTTGAAGATGCAGCCGGCGCTGGCGAGGGATACCGGCTGCCTGGCGCAGCGCACGGCTATCTTGTCGCACAGCCGCCGGTGAATCTCTGTCGGCTGGTCAGGCTCCAGCCGCAGCGCAGCGCGAACGACTGCTCCTTCAGCGCCCTTGAGCGAACTCTGGCGGTACTCGAAG
Source organism: uncultured bacterium (assembly GCA_965603135.1). Classification (GTDB taxonomy): domain Bacteria; phylum Armatimonadota; class Zipacnadia; order Zipacnadales; family UBA5352; genus CBFDBV01. Next base: position 2,478 of record CBFDBV010000109.1, on the reverse strand, counting down.
TGAAGGTCCTCGCGCTCCAGCCTGGTGACCGACCCGTCGGGGGTCACGATCTCCACCCACTTGGTGACCTCACCGATCTCGCCGCCGTTGGCGCCGGCATTCATAACCAGAGCCCCGCCAAGCGTGCCCGGTATGCCGGCCGCGAACTCCATGCCGGCCAGGCCCTTCTGCGCGCAGGAGAAGCACACGGAGCCCAGGGTGGCGCCGGCCTCGACGATAGCCAGGCTTCCCTCGGTGGCAATGTGGTCCAGGGCGCCGGCGATCTTCACCACCACGCCGCGCACGCCGCTGTCACGCACGATCAGGTTGGTGCCGTTGCCCAGGATCAGCGGCTCGATGCCGGCGTCCGAGCTGATGCGCATTGCCTCCCCGAGCGCGCGAGCATCGGAGGGGACGACGAACACGTCAGCAGGCCCGCCGATCCCGAAGGAGGTGTGCCGGGACAGCAGCTCGTCCTCAGTTACGATCACGCCCTCGACCCGTGCGAGGTCGCGGGCCAGCTTCGTGGCCGTGCTTGCGGATGTCACCTGTGTATCTCTTAGCTCCTGGGCCGCGAGTTACTCCGCCTCATCGTCCTCAGCGTCTTCCTCCCGGCCCTTCTCCTGCAACTCCTGCAGCTTGCGGCGGGCGTCTTCACTGAGCTTGCCCGCCGCCTCGCGTGCCTGGGCCGCCCTGGCCTTCAGCTTCTCCCCGCCTTCTTCGTAGATCTGCTCGGAGCGCTCGCTTGCCCGCTCGTACTGGCTTCTGAAGACGCGGCCGAGCTTGTCAAGGTACCCCTTGAGGCCGCCCCTGACCTTGGCAAGCTGCTTTTGGGCGGCCTTGTGCGGGATGACTATCGTGTCCTTCCCGTGCACGGTGCCCTTCAGCACCGGGAGGCTGACCAGCCCCTCCATCACATCCCGCAGGGCGCCTCCGGTGACCTCGTAACGCGTGATCTTCTTCGTGCCGGGATTGAAGTGCACTGCGGCCACGTGGCCCAGGCTGGTACCCTCATCTGTGACGACCATCGGAGGGCTGCCGAGAACGTCCGCGCCGCCGGGGACCTGCTCTTGCAGCTCGGCCCAGGGCTTGATCTTGTCGGCCCCGGAGACCATCAGCGCGTCCTGGCCTATGACTTCCACATCGTCGGCCAGGATCGCATTCTGCTCCGGCGGCTCGCCGAGCACGACCGCGACCAGCGCGCCCGCCGCCAGGTCAGCAATCGCCCGCGACACAGAGCCGAGGCGTCTGCCCTCGTCGGTCGCGATGACCTGGAGGCCAACGATACTGCTCAGGTCTCGCATACTGTCCCCTCCTTGGTGGCGGTGGGAGCGGTTGCGTCCCCGGCGAGCGGCAAGTCCGGGTCGGGGACCGCATCATCCTCGAGGTATGATAGCAGACTTCGGGCGTAGCTGCGGAGCGATGCGCCGTAGGTGGGGTGAGTCATCATCATTCGGAAGAAAGCGCGGCTGTAACTCTCGAAGTCGCCGACATCGAGCCGTCGCTCATCCTCGGCCAGGGGAACCGCCAGGACGCGGCGACCGGCGATTATCATAGCGCGGATGGCGTCGGTCAACTGTATCTCCCCGCCGTGACCTGGCTCCAGGTTCGCCAGGTAGTCGAATATAACGGGCGAGAAGGTGTATCGGGCCGTCACCGCCAGGCGACTGGGCGCCGCCTCGGGGCCGGGCTTCTCCACGATGTCCGATAGCTCGAGCACTCCCGGGGCAAGCTCCCCCGCCGCCTGCACAATGCCGTAGCGCCGGGTCGCCTCGTCGGAGACGCGCTGAACGCATATCACGGCATCAGCCGAGAACCTGAGGTGCGTGTCCATCAGGCGCCCGGCCAGCGCCCCCTCCTCGCGGCCGATGATCACGCTGTCGCCCAGCGCAACCAGGAAATGCTCGTCGCCCACGACCTGGCGACCGTGCAGCACCGCGTCGCCCAGGCCACGGGGCCGGCTCTGGCGCGTGTAGAAGAACCTGACGCCCGCCTCTTCGATCACGGAGTGCTGCTCAGGGGAGTCCGTATCGCCGCCAGCGAGGCCGTTGGCGGGGTCGAGGTGATCCTCCACCGCGCGCTTGCCCTCGCCGGTGACGATCAATATGTCGGTGATGCCCGCCGAGACGATCTCCTCGACCACGCGCTGGATGGTCGGCTTCGTCCCCAGCGGCAGCATTTCCTTGGGCTGGGACTTGGTCACCGGGTAGAGTCTGGTGCCGAGCCCTGCTGCCGGCACGACGGCCTTGGTTATGCGCACGCGCTCACTCTCCGTACGGCGGAAGCTGGAAGCTGGAGCCTCGAAGCTGGAAGCTCGTAGCTTGCGGCTTGCCGCTTACAGCAGCCAAGATGGAGCCGACGGCCCGACTCGAACGGGCAACCGGGTGATTACGATTCACCTGCTCTGCCAATTGAGCTACGTCGGCTCCTGACGGGATGATCGATTGGTGGCGAGGGTCGGAGTCGAACCGACGGCACACGGATTTTCAGTCCGTTGCT
>CBFDBV010000108.1:0-12039 GCA_965603135.1 uncultured bacterium | reverse complement strand
GGGTCCACCTCGCAGAACACCGGGCGCGCACCCAGGTGCAGCGCCCCCGCGAAGCACCCGAGGTACCCAACTACCGGATGCAGGAACTCATCGCCGGGCCCGAGCTTGGCGGCGTAGAAGGCGCTCGCCAGCGCGGCGGAACCGTGGTCGCTCGCCACGCAGTACTCGGCCCCGATGTACTCACGGAACTTGTCCTCGAACTCCTGGGGCACGCCGGAGCCCGTGCCGGAGATGGCCCCCTCCTCGAGAATGCCCCGGATCAGCGTCAGTTGCTTCTCGATGTCCGGCCGCCACTGCTCAGGCTCTTTGATGGTGACGACCGGCTCGCCGCCGTGAATCGCCAGCTCGCTAGTGCTTGCAGACATCGCTTATCATCTCCAAGGCTAAGGCGTAGAGCTTGGGTTACTGCTCAATGTGCACGTCCTGCATTCGCCGCGGGAACTCCCAGACTGCCTGGACGGTATTGCCATCCAAGCCAAGTAGCGCAAGGCGTATTATGCCGTCATCATCGCTGAGGACGTTCTGCCCTTTCTCGGTCAGGAGGGGAAAGGCGAGAAGGGCTACTCTGCTTGGAGGTGCCTCTTCCACGGCCTCACCTTCCTCGGCGGGCGCTTCTTCCACGCCCGGTGGCCCCCCTGGCCCCGGTGGAGGCTCCTCCGCCGGAGCTTCTTCTGGCGGTGGAGCCTCGTACTCGGGCTGCGGCAAGAGATCGTCCGCCCACACGCCGAACTGCTGGCTCCTATCAGTGCCAACCAGGCAAACGCGCCACAGCAGGTCTTCAGCGGCGATGCCCTCGACGTTGAACATCGCCACGACGTAGCCCTCGGCTATGCGCCGCATCTCTGCCTGCTCATCCTCGTCGGCCATACCCAACAGCGCCTCAGGAGTCCAGCGCATCACGAACGCCCGTCGCGCGCAGTCAATTACCCCCTGGCTGGCAAGGAACGCGTAGCGACGCTTCTCTTCCGGGTTCAGCTTGAGGCCGGCTTGTTTCGCCAGGTCGGCTTCGACCACAGGCAGATGCCAGTTGAGCGAGACACCGCCGTACTCACGCGTGGTGACCGAAAGGACGAGTTCCGAGGCGTCGGCGGCGAGCAGTTCTGCGCCCTTGTTATCGGTGAGCGGAAAACATAGTACCTCGGGGACGCGCTCGGGATCAAGCTCTGTGTCACCACTGAAGTCGTTGTCGAGCCAGTTGGTGATTTCCCCGTCGAGCGGGGCGGAGGCGCCGAGATCGTTGCTCAACAGGTACTGGGCTCCGCTGATGGCGTCTGCACTCGGGCCATGCTCCAGACCTATCAGCAAGGCATCTGCGCTGGCGACGGCGCCAATCAAAGCCATGCCCATAGCATCCTCGTCACTTGCGCCGCTGTCTCCGGCACGCGTCAGCCATCTGGCGAGTTCCCGCAGGTTGTCCTGCCCGCGGAGCAGTTCCGCAGCAACCAGGGTGCCGTCGGGCAACTGACCGGCGCGGACCATGCTGATGAGGGCACCCAGCACGGCTGCCGCTTGCTCGTTCACCAACTCGGTGGCCTTCGCCTCCAGCGCACGGGTGTCGCTCCCAGGGCTTTGCAGCCGGAGGTAGGCGGCCAGCCAGGTCAGGGCATCGTCGTTGCTGGGATCGCGGCCATGTGCCTTGCGGCAGAAGGCGATGGCCGCTTCGAGGTTGCGCGTCTTGGCGACCTTCTGCGAGTAGTTGACCATGGCGTCGGCGAGCCCGTCCAGTGCCCACTGCGCGTCCCAGTACTCGGGAGCAGCCTTCAGGGCATCCTTGTATGCCTCCTCAGCCTCATCGAAACTGCCCTGACCAGCGAGCGCGCGCCCGAGATTGTAGTGCGTCTGGGCAGGTGGTCCGCCTTTGTCCAGGAGAACGCGGCAGTGCTGTTCGGCTTCTTGGAACTCCTCCAGGGCGAGCAGCACCCACACCAGGTTGGAGCGGGCGGTGGCGTAGTCAGCGTCTAGATCCAGGGCGTCCCGGTACTTCTGCGCGGCTTCCTCCATCTCCCCGAGGTCCTGGAAGACCGTGCCGAGGTTGTTGTGAGGCCACGCCGAGTCCGGGGCAAGCTTCATGGCCTTCTCGAACTGGCGCCGGGCCTCACCATGGCGCTGCTGGTACCGCAGCACTACGCCGAGGTCGTTGGGAGCATCGGCGTTGTTCGGGTCTCGGTCCTCCGCCTCGCGCAAGAGGCGCTCCGCATCAGCGTCATCTCCGTTCTCATGGCGCTGCCAGCCCTCGCTGACCAGCGCCCGGGCGAGCTGCTCCCTGTCAACGGGATCTTGCGATCCCAGTTCGAGTGCTTTGCGGAATGCCTCAATCGCCTCTACCCACATGTCCTTGTTGAGATAGCCCTCGCCGACGAAGCCCCATACGTAGGAGTCGTTGGGGCGCAGTCTGCTTGCCTTCAATGCGGTCTGAAGTGCCTCGTCATACTTCCCGGTGTCGCGCTGGTCCATGTAACGCTGTACCAAGATGTCTACGCGCTGGCTCGGCCGCTGGGCCGTTGCCACCGAGACACCGACCGCCACCAGCCCGGCGCAAAGCATCAGTACTCTGGTTGCTCGCATCATGACGACCCTCTCCGCGCTCCCGCCGGTAACGCTTCGGTCACGGCAGACGCAGCGGGTATGTGCCGTATTCGAGCAGCAGGTCTCGCACGAGGTCCATCGTCGCCACCGAGATGTCCGGGGCGACTGAGTGCGTGCCGATGACCAGCCCGCCGTCTACGCCTGCTGCCAGCACCTCCAGCACATGCTCGCGTACCTCTGCCGGGTCTCCCCGGGGAAGGATGATGGCATTGCAGAGCCCTCCGAGCAGCGCCAGCTTGTCGCCGTACTTCTCTCGAAGCTCCAGCGGATGCAGACCGGTGTGATACTCCACCGGGTTGATGCCATCGAAGCCCAGGTCAATGAACAGGTCCAGCAGCGGCCCGATGTTTCCGTCGCTGTGCATGATGACCTTGTTGGCCCCCGCGGCCTTGAACGAGTCGACCATGTGCTTCCAGGCCGGCGCCAGGACTTTCTCGGCGGTTGCTGGCGAGAACATGGGGTCCTTGGCCGAGGCCATGTCATCGAAGATCCACACGCCGGTGTCGTACAGATCCCAGCGGTGCAGTTCCTCGAGGCCGATGGCGGTGAGGTGGAGCGCGGTGCGCATGGTCAGTTCGGCGGCCAGAGCCGGGTCGGCGGCCATATCCATCAGGTAAGGCACTTCCCCGCGCATAAAGTACGTGCGGATGAAGGGGCCGCCGGTCTTGGCGAAGACTGCATAGCGCGCCTTCCGCTCCGCAATCACCGCATCGAGGCCCTGGTAGCGCTGGGGCAGGTCGGGCGGGTCAAACTCCCCGTACACTAAGTTAGCACTCTCATCGTAGGCGAAGGAGAGCTGCTCGTAGAAGTACCCGTCGCGCTTGGTGCGCTTGGTTTGCCCCCAACCGTCGCGCAAGATGGTGTACTCGCCCTCTTCGCCCAACTCCTCGGCACGGGTGCAGTAGGGCGTCTCATCCCCGACGGCGATGAAGATGTCCTCCATGAAGTAATCGTCGATGCTCTCGGCGACCGAGTCGCCTTTCTCCTGCTCCCAGGCCTGCCTGAACTCGGCCCAGAAGGACTGAGAGACCGGCACTCGGTCCGGTTGCCGGAAGTCCAGGGCCGCCATCACGCGCTCTTTTGAGGTCATCGCAGCCGACCACCGATGTCCGACTTCCGACATCCGACTAACGGCAAACGACGCACGGCTCGCCGCGCCCCCAGCGAGGCTCGCAAGGAGGTCGTCTCCAGCTTCCAGCATCCAGCCTCCAGCCTCCGCCGTTCGGGTGTAATTCTCTCGTGTCGGTGCGAGACCTCCTCGCGCGGTCTGGAACCTTCACCTCAGGGAGGTGCCCAGGAGCTTGCCGTCGAAGTTTCCAAGGAACATTTGCGCCCCGAATTCGCTCAAAGCACTACACACTCCGCTCGGGGAACACGGGCGGAGGTTAGTGTCTGTGTGTACAGCGCGCTGCTATGAGGATACTGGACCGATACATCCTGACCGAGGCGCTCAGGCCGTTCGTTGTGAGCCTGCTGGCCTTCATCGTGCTCATCACCGGGCATATGCTCTTTCGCGTGGTGGAGGTGATCGTGGAGCACGGTGTGCCGCTGCCCTCGGTGCTGCACTTCATCGCGCTGCAAGTACCGTACGCAACGGTGATGGCCTTGCCGGTCTCAGTGCTGCTGGCATGCTCGCTCGGGGTGAACCGGCTGGCCTCGGACAACGAGTTCGCCGGGATCCGCGCAGGTGGGGCCAGCTACGCACGAGCAGTGCTGCCGCTGTGGGTGCTCGGTGTGTTGGCCTCCGGGGGCTCCTTCGTGCTGCACGAGCGCGCGGTCCCGTGGTCTCGCGCTCAGGCGGAGCAGCTCGTGCGCGAGATGGTCCTGCGGCGGCAGTCACTGGCCTTCCAGCCCGGCAAGTTCACCGACACGGGGCAGGGCATCCACCTGTACGTGGGCGAGACGAGGCCCGGGTCCGGCGAGCTGCGCGATCTGCTCATCTTCTGCGCTCAGCCACCGGACTTCCCGGTGCTGTTCACTGCCGACAGGGCCGTCTTTCACGGCGAGAGGCTGAGCCCGGCGGACGTGCGCTTCTTCTTCGTCAATGAGAAGGGAGACACAACCTGCGGGCGCGGGGGCAGCGTGGACATTGACCTGCGTCAGGTGGCGCACGCGGCGACCTCGGCCCCCGGCGGCACGGGGATCGCGGAGATGCCGCTGGGCCAACTCATCCGCGAGCGCAACGAGCGCCAACGCGAGAGGCCTGGGGCCGGACGCTCTTACTCGGTGGAGCTGCACTCGCGCCTGGCGCTGGTGGCCTCCTGCCTGGTCTTTGCGGTGCTGGCCGGGCCGGTGACGCTGCGCTTCGCGCGCGGGCAGAGCCTGGTGGGCATCCTGGCGACGATGATCATCGTCTTCGCCTACTATCTCATAATGATCTGGACCCGCACCCTCGGGGAGGCCGGCGCGCTTCCGCCCGCGGTCGCCGCCTGGGGGCAGAACGTCTTGCTGGTGGTCATTGCCTTGCTGGGCATCCGTCTGCTGCGGTGAACGAGGGGCAACAGGCAATGGGCAACTTGTGGGCCGAAGCCTTGGCGAAGGCCCATGGGCAATGGACGATACGGACGCGCCGTCGGCTCGTGTGCCGCGGCCTGTTGCCCGTTGCCTGTTGCCGACTGCCTGCGGTTATCGCGGTGGCCCTGTTCGGCTACGCGACCCTTTGCGTGCCGGCCACGGCCCAGGAGGAGCCCCCTCAGCCCGGGGATGAGGAGACGGCGGTGACTGAGGTCGGCCCGCAGGCTGAGGGGCCCCAAGCGGACCCCGGCGCAACCGCTGCGAGCGACGCCGCAGCTCCGGACGACGCGACCCCCGGCGTGCAGGATCCATCCGCCGGGGACCATCCCTCCGCTGGAATCCAACCCGAGGTCGAGGGCGCCGAGGCCGGCGCCGACGAAGAGCCGGCGGCTACGCCGCAGGAGTTGGCGGCAACGGGCGAGGCCGCCGCGAAGACCGACGCCTGGCCGGCTGAGCTGGCGGACGATGAGATTCAGATCGAGGCGGACAACGTCTACTACTACGCCGGCGCTACCGGCGCTCAGGGAAACGTGGTCGTCAAGTACCGGGACCTGGTGATTCGCGCCGACGTTGCCGAGATAGACGAAGACCAGGTGTGGGGGCAGTTCCGCGGCAACGTCACCATCGAGATGGCGAATCAGCGGACCACGGCGACGCGGCTGAGGGTGAACTTCGACACCGAGGAGTGGCAGGTGGAGGGCGGCCGCACCACGCTCCAGCCGGACTTCTTCGAGAGGGGCGTGGCCGAGCCGGTCTTCGTGGGCGGCGAGCGGACCGAGGCCGAAGAGGGCGGCGAGCCCGTTCACGTCACCGACGGCTATGCGACGAGCTGCGACCTGGAGCAGCCGCACTACGCCCTCACCTCCCCACGCATTACGGTTGTGCCCGAGCACCACGTTGTACTCCGCAAACCAACGCTGGAGGCTTTCGGGCACCGGGTCATCCGCTGGCCCTGGGACCTAGTGCTGTCGCTGCGGCGCAGGCACAACCGCTTCATCCCCACGGTGGGCAAGAACGAGGTCGAGGGCTACTACGCCAAGTTCGCCTACCTGTATCTGGCCGGCTCGCACGCGGATGGCATCGTCCGCCTGCACTTGACCCAGCGGCGCGGCGTGGGCTTCGGGGGCGACCATTACTTCGACGCCAGCAGGCAGAGCGGTGAGATGTCCGTCTTCTTCGAGCCGGGGGAGGGAGCCTACAGCGGGCGCGGGCGTCACCTCTATCGCTTCACCGACGAGTTGGGGTCGAACCTGAGCCTGAGTATGCAGCGCAACAGCGGCTACGGCGGCGCCACGACCTCGCTCTCGGGCAACCTCAGCCTGCGCCACTCAGGCGACAGCTCTGACAGCACGCTTGGCTTCGAGCACTCGCGCACGGACAGCGCCTACTCGCAGAGCCGCCGCTTCACCACCAACTTCTCGCACCGCCAGCGCCTGGGATTCGACGCGGGCTGGAACCTCCAGTCGGTGCTGCGCCAGTCGAGCTACGGCTCCAGCCAGGCGGACCGCGAGAGCCTGGAGTCAGACTTCGAGTACCACCAGCGCCGCACCCACGTGGACTGGGCGTTCGCCGCAGAGAAGCAATGGGACCTGAGCGACGATGCCGCCGATTCGTACGGCTCGCGCTACGGCCTGGATCGCCTCCCGGAGATCGTGGTGAACACCGACAGCCGGCGGCTGGACGACTGGGAGATCTTCGGCCGGGTGCCGCTGCGGGCGACCTTGCGCGCGGGCCGGTTCGTGCAGTATCCCGACGAAGAGACCATCTCCATGGCCGCGCTGGAGACAAACCTCGGCGGCGGCACCACGCGGCTGGGCAACAGCTCCGCGCTGCGCACCAGCGGCACCTTCACGCAGGCCTTCTACGATGAGGGCTCAGCGCGTTACAGCACCGGCTGGGCGGCCAGCCTGGACAATGACCTAAGCTCCGGCTGGGAGAGCCGCCTGTCCTACGGCTTCGGGTCGGTGCACGGCTACTCCCCACTGCGGCGCGACTACGGCTACCGCCGCCACGACGTGAATGTGCAGCTCGTCAGACAGGTCTGGGACCGGTCGCACATGGAGCTGACCAGCGGCTACGACTTCGTGGATGACCGCTACCGGGAGGCGCGACTGCGTGCGTACTTCAACACCTCGGCCCGCACCCGGTGGGAGTTGATGGGCGGATACGCCATCGAGGAGTCCACCTGGCGCCCCGTGCAACTTCGCTGGATACACGCGCGCCCGGATAAGCTCTACCTCACGGCCAGCTCTCGCTACGACGTGGACCGCAGCGAGTTGACCTCCGCCGACGCGGAACTCGAGTGGCAGGCCCACCGCTTCTGGCGCTTGCAAGCCATCAGCACCTACAGCGGCTACACCGACGACTTCGAGCACCTCAACCTCAGGCTCACGCGCGACCTGCACTGCTGGATCGCGTCGCTCACCTACAACAAGGATCTCAGGGAGGTGCGGCTGAACTTCGGCATCAAGGCCTTCCCGTTCGAGGAGAGGGAGTGGGGCCTGGGCCGCACCGGCGCCCGCCTGGGCAGCTACCAGCAGCCTTACTACTGAGGGCAAAGGGCAAGGGGCAAACGGCAGCGGCCACCGTCACGGCCTTGTGCCGTCAAGCAGGTACAGCAGTGTCCGACAGTGAATATAGCAGTCTGGACTCCGGCGGCCGAAAGAGCTACACTCTGAGGTTGTGACCGTCTCACGATCTGTGGGGATCCCCCCGAACTGAGTCTGGTGTCTGCCAAAGCGCGACGTGGACAGACGTCAACTGCCGGGATGGGGAGTCCGGAGGTGCGAAGTGGCCAGGAGATATGACGACCCACCGATGCCAACCCGTCACGTTGAGGATACGCTCTTTGGCCTGGCGTCAACGAGGGTCACAATCCCCCGCCCCGCAGAGGTCAGGGAGTATCTAGTCCAGTATCCCGACATGATTGCTCTCGTGCTCCAGGTTGCTGTGTCGGCCTCTCGACGATTCGGGCCAGCCACGGAGCTCTCGTTGGAACTGTACCGAGACCCGGAGATCGATGACGAGTACTTGACGCTCTACGTTCGCCAAGCGAGCTACGACGAAGACATCCTGGACCAGATTGAGGAGCTGAGCGTGCAGTACGAACGAGGGCTTCACGGCAAGTCAGGCTGGCTGCTCGTCACAACCGATTTCTGTCCTCCAAGGTAGCTAACGCATGGCCTTTGATTGGCGGGAGTACCTCAGCCTGGCGCGGTCGCTGAGTGGGCAGAGCGGGGTCACGTACGCCCGCGAAGCGGCCCATCGAAGTGCTGTGAGCCGAGCGTACTATGCGGCCTTCTGCCACGCTCGCAACTACGCCGAAGCTCACCTGGGGTTCGTGCCAAGCAAGCAGTATGAAGACCACGGGCGCCTAAAGCAGCATCTGGAGCAGCAGAGAATGGCCGGTCCGGCGAGGCAGCTTGATAGGCTGAGGCAATCGCGGAACCGGTGTGACTACGATGACCAGGTACACGGCCTTGCCGGCCTGGTCACGTCGGCCATCAGGCAGGCTGATAGCGTCATCAAGCAATTGACATAGTCGGTAGCGGAGGGCGTCTTTCTTCCTCTGCCACTGGCCTCCCGCAGGGCGATTTCAGTCCCCCAAGCCCTGGCGGGCGATGGCCTCGATCAGCTCGACGTCGCGGATGGAGTCCTCACCCGAGCTTAGCGGCTCCTTCCCCTCCCGCACGCATTCCAGGAAGTGCCTCGCCTCGTTCTCGAACGCCCACGTCCACGGCGCGATGGGCCGGCGAAGCTGAGGCTCCTCGCCACCCCGATATACGGTGACCGTCGCCGGCACGTTGCGCAGGAGCGGCGACGGGGTCTCGATCTCGATCCAGCCGCGCTCGAAGTATACGCGCGTCTGCTCCTCCCACGCGTGCGCGTCGAGCTTGCCCATCTCCAGGCTGATAGGGAAGCCGCCGCCGTCGAGGAGTACCATCCAGGTCGGCCCGCTCATATCCACGTGCTTGACCGCCAGCGGCGAGCTGAGCAGGTGGCGGAGCAGGTTCACGTTGTGACAGAACACGTTGTTGAACCGCCGGTAGTCGCCCGATGCCTCCTCGGGCAGCCACGAGGGCAGCGGCGTGCGGTCGAGTTGGGGATACTCCTCATCCGTGGTGACGTGCCCCCCAAGCCCCGCCTGCCAGCCTCCGCAGAAGCAGTGCCCGCAGGCGAAGGTCACCTCGCCCAATTCGCCGCTCTCGCGCAACCGATCAATCAGCCGCTTGGCTTGGCGCACACCATCGTCGTAGCGCTTCATATATCCGACCATCAGGTGCGCGTCTCCGGCGCGACCGGCCTCCACCATGCGGCGGGCCGCCGCCAGGCTCACGGCCATCGGCTTCTCGGTCATCACCGGCTTGCCGGCGCTCAGCAGGTCACACGCGATCCGCTCATTGAGGTCCTCGGGCGTGATGGCGACCACGGCGTCAATGTCCTCGGCCTCCGCCAGCTCGGTGTGGCTCGCGACGGTACGCGGGATCGCGTACCTCTCCGCCACCAACTCCCGCAGGCGCGGGCGCAGCTCCGCGAGCGCCACGACCTCGCAGTCCGGCGCCGCCAGGAAGTTGGGCAAGTGCGCCACCTGACCCATGTAGCCGCACCCGACGAAGCCTATGTGGAGCTTTTTTGTGGACAGTTCTCTCACCTCTCGGCCATCGCGGTGTCCTGCCGTACGCAGGCGCAAGATACGATCCCGCGCGTCTTCCTACCAGGTCCGCACGCGCGCGTTGAAGTCTTGCTCCAGGCGGTCGGTGACGGCCTGCATAAGCGCGTCAACTTCCTCATCGGTCAGAGTGCGGTCGGGGTGGCGGAAGCTGAGCCGCAGCGCTATCTGTTTGTTGCCCTCGCCGACCCGCTCGGGATCCCGGTAGAGGTCGAAGACGTTGACGCTCTCCAGCTCCTCGCCCGCCGCCTGGCGCGTGGCTTCCGTGAGCGTGGCAGCGCTGTGGACCTCGTCGTCCGGCACGACCAGCGCCAGGTCCCGCAGCGCCGCCGGCAGCCTGGGCAGCGGCTGATACTGCACATGGAGCCGTGCATGCTTCATCAGCGCCTCCAGGTCCAGCTCCATCACGTATGCCCGCCGAGGCAGGTGGTAGGCCTCCTGCACCTCCGGCGCAACCTCGCCGAACGCGCCCGCCTCCTCGCCCGCGACGATGAGCGTAGCGCAGCAGCCGGGATGAAGTGAGGCATGCTCAGCGCGCCCGAAGGCCACGTCTTCGATGGCGAGCCCGTCACAAAGCTGCTCGATGACGCCCTTGACCCAGTAGAAGTCAACCTCGGCGGCCCCCTCCGGCAAGTTCCAAGTGGAGGTCATAGCGCTGCCCATGGCGACGGCGGCGAGGCGGCGGCGCTCCTCCGGGAGCTGTCCCTCGCCGGGCAGGAAGACGCGGCCGATCTCAAAGAGCGCGACGTCGGCCACGCGCTGGCGGGCGTTGCTGCGCGCCGCGTCCAGCATCGCGGGCAGCATCGTTGTGCGCATCAGGTTCTGGTCCTCGGCCATCGGATCCCGGAGGCACAGCGCCGAGCGCTCCGGCGCATCCTCGGGCACGCCGAGTGCATCCAGGTCAGGCTGGCCCATCATCGAGAAGGTGAGGGTCTCGCACAGGCCGGCCGCGCGCATCAGCTCGCTCGCGCGCCGCTCCAGCTTCTGCTCGCGGGTGAGCAGGCCCGGCTGTTGACTGCTGGCCGGCATAGTCATCGGGATGTTCTCGTAGCCGTGCACGATGGCGACCTCTTCGATGAGGTCAATCTCGCGCTCCAGGTCCGGCCGGCGCGTGGGGATGGTCACAGCAAGTGCGCCCGGCTCCTCGAGGTCCACGGACGGCCTGCGGGAAACGCTCTCGCTGGCCTCCTCGGCTACCGGCACGGACCCATCCAGGTAGGCCTCAACCCCGCGCACGCTCAGGCTGAACTGCATCCTGACCTCCAGCCCCAGCCGCTCCAGCAGCGCGGCCATCTCGTCCGCACTCAGGTCGGTGCCGAGCACAGCGTTGCAGCGCTCCGGCCGCATCGTGACCTGCCGGGGCTCGAAGTCGCGCGCGCACACGTCGAGAGCCGGCCCCACGACCTCGCCGGCGGCGGTCTCCAGGACAAGCTCGGCCGCACGGGCCAGGGCCGGCAGCGTCAGGTTCGGGTCCACGTAGCGCTCGAAGCGATACGATGCCTCGGTGATCAGCGGGATACGCTGTGCGCTGCGACGAATCAGGGTCGGGGCGAAGTGCGCCGACTCCAGCAGCACGTCCCTGGTCAGCTCGCGCATCTGCGTGTCCGCGCCGCCCATGATGCCGGCGATGGCCACGGGCCCCTTGGGGTCGCAGATGACGAGGTCCTCGGCCGTGAGGTGGCGCCACTCCCCGTCAATTGTCATCATGCGCTCGCCCTGCTCGGCCCGCCGCACGATGATGTGCCCCTCCACCAGCAGCCTGTGATCGAAGGCGTGCAGCGGCTGGCCGACCTCCCACACCACGTAGTTGGTGGCGTCCACCACGTTGCTGATGGGGCGGATGCCCGCCGCCTCCAGCCGGTGCGCCAGCCACGGCGGCGACGGGCCGACCTCAACGCCGGTGATGCGCAGCGCGCTGTAACGCGGGCAGCCGTCCACGTCCACGAGTTGCACGCGGGTGTCGCCCTCGGTGAGGTCGGTCTCGGCGCGCAGCGGGTCATCGGTCTCCGGGCGCGCGAAGTCCGGCAGCTCCAGCGGCGCATCCAGGAGCGCCGCCGTGTGCCGGGCCACGCCGATCATCGAGAGCAGGTCCCCGCGGTTCGAGGTCACTGAGGTAATGAGCACCCGATCGCTCGCCTCACCGTCCTCGGAGGTCCACTCCTCTATCTCCTCGACCTCCAACCCGCCCATGGTGAGAACGTGTGCCAACTGCTCGGGCGAGGCGTCGGTCTTCACGTACTCCATCAGCCAACTGTAAGGCACGCGCATCT
>CBFDBV010000107.1:0-12048 GCA_965603135.1 uncultured bacterium | reverse complement strand
CTGCACCATCGTCGAGACCCAACGTCCGCGCTGACGTGGGTTTTCGGGAAGGACAGGGCGTGCCGGTGGATGGGGATGCCCGCAGGGGGCTGCACCTGTGGGTCGGCCTCAGGCACCGACGGGCATGTCGCGGAGGTGTGGTCGTGATCCACTGCCGAAGCGCATTCCGTAAGTCAGCGCGCCGCGAGCTCGTCGTGGTCGTCGCGCTCGTCTGCCTCGTGATAGCGGCGCTCCTAGTGACCTGCCAGACCCAGCAAGGCCGGGAGGCGCAGGCTGCCGCTGCGGCGGCGACGCACGCGGTCGAGGCGCCGGACTGCGCCCCGGCGGACGCATCGAGCTGGCCCCGCTTTCGCGGGCCGCAGGGCTCGGGCATCGCGCCCTTCCGCGGACTTCCGCTGACCTGGAACGCGAGGACCGGCGAGAACATCGTCTGGAGGACCCGATTGCCTCTGCCGGGGGCCAACTCACCGGTAATCTGGGGCAAGCGGGTCTTCGTGACCGGGGCCAACGCGTCGCGGCGGGAGGTCTACTGCCTGGATGCCGAGACCGGAGAGCTGCTATGGGCAACTCCGGTCGGGGAGGGCTGCACGGGCGACCTACCCCACATCCACCGTATGACCGGGTACGCGGCCCCCACAGGGACCACGGACGGTCACTTCGTGTACGAGGTCTTTCCCACGGGGCACGTGGTCGCGCTCAACTTCGGGGGCCAGCCGGCGTGGCAGCGACGGTCCGACATGTCGGAGGACATCTACGGCCACGCCTCCTCGCTGGTTCTGTGCCGGGGCCTGCTTCTGGTACAGATCGACCTGGGCAAGCCGAACATCGGCCTATCACACATGGCGGCTCTGGACAAGCACACGGGAAAGACCGTGTGGGACATCCGCCGTCCCGTGCAGGGATCGTGGACCACGCCCATAGTGATCGACATCGGCAAGCGAGAGGAGCTTATCACCAGCGCGAAGCCTTGGGTCATCGCCTATGATCCGGTGAGCGGCCGCGAGTACTGGCGCCTCAGGTGCGTGGAGGGCGACTCGGCACCCTCGCCGATCTATGCGAACGGACAGGTCTACGTCGCCAACATCTATGCCTCGCTGGTGGCGATTAGGCCAGGCGGCGAGGGAAACGTCACAGAGACCCATGTGAGCTGGTCAGCAGGCGGCGCTCTGCCTGACATCTGCAGTCCCCTCAGTGATGGCGAGCTGGTCTTTGTCCTGTCGACCCACGGCGTCTTCAGCTGCTACGACGCGGACGACGGCCGCCTGCTGTGGAGCCAGGGCCTGAGGCGCCGCTTCCGCTCCTCGCCCTCGCTGGTCGGTGACCGGGTCTACCTCTTCAGCGAGCAGGGCGAGTCCGTCGTCGTGGCCGCGGATCGAGAGTACCGGCACCTGGCCACCGGTCGGCTGGGCGAGGCCATCTATTCCAGCCCCGGCTTTGCGTCGGGACGCATGTACGTGCGGGGCCAGCAGCACCTTTTCTGCATAGGCAGCCAGTAGCGTAACGTACGGGCGCCGCGCAGTGATGGGTCCGCCTCGTGCCCGAGCGATCGCCACCGACGCCGGCGCGTCTGCACGTAATCGGGCTCTGTGCTGTTCGGGCTTAGCACACTTGGTACACGGCAAGCCTCTGAGCTAAGGTGCACCTCGACGTGGGGTTGGGTCGGCCGTAGCCGGAGTGGGGTGTAACTCCGCGAAGGCTATGGCCGGGGCCCGCCCTCCCGCCACCCCGGCTTGACGCGCTCCCAACCAGGGCCATGATGGGCCGTGCGGAGGAGACCCTGAGCAGGAGAAAGGAGCTGAAGCGTCAAACACTCAGAGCGAGACGTGAGCACAACCTAGCCGCCTCAGATCAGCAGGAGCGATCAGGCCAGACGGGGCGCGAAGTGCACCTTATTTCAGGCCCCACCGTGTCCGAAAGGACCTGACGACGTACAGTACTCCTATTGCTTGGGACGCTTGGGCTCGTTCTCGGCGGGGCAAGATCAGTCGCGCAGGAGGCTCAGCCCCAAGTCAGAAGGCGCATCACTTTTCGGCCGCCACCCACCGCGCTTTTCCACCGGCGTTTATAGCCTGGAGGTCCCCGGGGGCCGCGAATATGTGGCCTCCGGGTTCGACCCGCGCACCGGCGGGATGCGTCCGGCGGAGGCGGACGGTGGGACGTTCACAGCGCCAGTCGGGGGCGCTCAGCATCCTGACGATTGGGCGCTCGTGTTGAGAAAGGCCCCGCGCCTCTACCCCGGAGGCCGAGCTCGCCTCGGTGGGGCCTGAAGCTCGGCAGCCTCGACGGCCGGGCCGAGCAGCAACTGGACATCGTTGTAGAATTGGCGACTCGAGAGGAGACGCGCCATGAGTGTGCTCCTGGCCCTTGTGCTTGCCGCGCACTGCGCACCAGACGGCCGGCCCGATCCGAATCTGTCTGCGGATGCGGCGGATCTCATCGAGTTCGATGCGCTCGAGGACGCCCGGGCCTTCGGATGGGGAGCATTGCCGGGCGCGGCGCTCGACACGGTGGCGGGAGGGAAGATCGGGACACACGCCCTCCGGGCCGAGCCGGGCCCCGAGCCCAGGGAATACATGGGCATCGACCTGCGCCACGATATCGATCTGACCGGCGCGGGACCGAATGACAGGATCATCCTCTTTGTGAAGCAGAACTTCGGTGAGGGCCTCGTCATCAACCTGCGCACGGAGAAGGGGCACGCACACCGCTTCGTGGAGGTGAAGCGGGAACAGTGGACGCGCGTGGAAGTGGACCTTGACCTGGCGAACTGGCACCAGGGCGATGAAGCCCCTGCCGACGCGTGGTCAAAGGTCGAGTACCTCCACATCTACTCCAAGGGGTTTGATGCGTCAGACGAGTACATGCTGCTGGACGGGTTCGCCGTCTTCGTTGATGGCAGGCCCCGGGTTGTTCGCACGACACCACAGCCCGAATAGGACGCTGGAGGGATCACTCATGCGTACAGTGAGCACTCTTGCCCTGGCGATCTGGGCCGGAGTCTCGATCCCCTGCGCGCCGGCTGATGCGGCTGAACCCGGCAGCATGCGCAGATGGGCGCTCCCGGATGAGGGCGATACCGTGTGGCGCCTCGGCAATTCCGACGCGGCGTGGGCTGTGTCGAAGGCCACCGGACAAGTCGTGGGGGGCTGGAACGCGAAGATCAGGGAGCGCTACCTGGTTTCCCTGGAGGGGCGCTACCACGTCGAGGACCGTCAGTCGCTCGTAACAGGGCGCGAAAGCGAAGATGAGGTGCTGAGCGCGCAGTTCGACGACGAGGCCCAGCGGATCGAGTTGACCTGCAGCAATCCCACGGTGCCGGACCTTGCCATCAGCAAGCAGTACTGGCTTGAGGGGAACAAGCTCTACCAGCGCGTCGGCTTCACCACGAAGAGCAACGTGCTGAAGTTCATCACCTACAACTCCCAGGCGGCGTTTGATCCGGCCTATCGAGACGGCGGCTACTACATGGGCGGGGCCGACGGCGGCGGCCCGCTTCTCCCGGCCCCCGACGTCCACGAGTGGCAGAAGGTGCTGGCCTACCAGAACACGACCAAGGGAATGGTCCTCCATCAACCGCAGGCGGGATATGGCTTCGCCCACATCAGGACACGCCTGGATGACCGGTTCGTCTGGCCGTGGTTCACCGGGGCAGTTCAGGGATACGTCGAGCAGAGCAACGCGCTTCACTACACCCCCGATGGCTGGGACATGTCCCTCGGCACGTCACGCCTCTCTGCGGACGAGGAGACGGTCTTCGAGCAGTACCTGAGTGTCTTCGAGGGCGACTGGCAGCGCTTCCTTACACACGAGTACCCGGCCACCCCGGGCGTGCAGGAAGCGTTCGACGAGATACCGCCAGTTCCAGACTGGGTCAGCGACGTGAAGCTCTACACGGGGATCGACACGCGCGGCGAGGCGCGGCTGCGCCGCCTGGTCGAGATGACCGATGAAGGCACCATCATGGTGCTGATCGACCTCGGCGGGAACTGGGCGGACTACTACGTGGATCAGGGCCTCGAGGGCGGACTGGGCGGCCACATCACCGGTGAGGAGACAAGGGACCTGATCCGGCGGATCAAGGCCATCTCACCCCGCATCAAGGTGGGCATCTACATGTGGGTGCTCTCCGCCTTCGAGCACGGGCGCATCTACACGGAGCATCCCGAGTGGTTCCGCACGACGAACAAGGACGGGGAGCCGTTCAGCACATTCCCCGGCATGGCCACCAACTTCGCGCAGCTGCTCTCAGTACAGGAGTGCTATGACGAGTTGCTCTCTCAGTTCGATCTGGTGCTCGAGTATCTCGATACGGACTTCATCTACCTGGATGACCCGAAGGCCATCAACCTGATCGACTGGAACTCCGGCGAGTTCACGCGCGACGACCTCTCCTTCCAGTTCTTCCTGGAGATCAAGCGGATTGCGGCGAAGCACGGTCCGGATAAGGTCGTCTTCTTCAACAACAGAGGCAACCCGTACGGAGATATCAACTTCATCGAGGCGCGCTCGCAACTGCGGGCGGGGTACTGGCGACACTTCGCCGGCATCGCCACCATCGCGGAGACGTTCCTTACCCTCCGGCCGAAGGCGCGCATTATCCCTCTCTACTACACGCCGCCCCTCGCAAGGGACTACGTAAACCGCGTGCTGGCGCTGGGATGGATCCCGTCGTTGCAGTATGGCGATGGGGTCGCACGGCGGGCCTGGGCGCAGGCGGCGTACGAACTCGGCAACTGCACTGTGGCGCCGGTGGGCTACAGCCCGGACTGGAAGCGCACGAAGGATACGACCGTGGAGTCGTATGGCGTCCAGCGCCAGGGCGACAGCGGGTACCTCCTGTCCTTTATCAACCACGCGGAGGAGCCTGCGAAGGTTCCCGTGCAGCTCGACGGCGACAGCTTCGAACTGGACCCCGGAGGACGGGTGTTCGTGTGGGAGTATGCCATCGAGGACGCCGGCGAATTCGCGGGCTGCGCCACTGAAGAGCTGGCTCGAAGCGCCTACGCAGGCACCGGCTGGCAGCTCGATCGAGTCACGCGGCGGAAGCTGGTCTACGCCGGTCCGTGGCGGAAGCAGCTCGACCTTGACCTTGAGTTGGAGCCTCTGCTCCTCCACCAGCTCTACGTCACGGCGCAGCCTGCCGCGGTCTACTCAGAAGACGATCTGCCGGCGAACTACCTGTTCGGCCAGGTGCCGAACGTCCAACTGCGCGGGACCCTCGACCCGAAGGCCGGATCGGTGGAGATCGAGATCGATTCGCGCCGCAACGAGGCCGAGATCATCGTCTTCCTGCCGCTGACACGCCATCGCCTCGACCGGGTCTCGCTGGATACCCGACCGGTCGAGCCGGCGTTCGTTTGGGAGGGCGACGGTGTCTTCCCCGTGGTCAGGGTCAGCCGTGGACACCACCAGTTGTCACTGGCATTCGCCCCGCGGCCGAAGAGGGAGCCGCTCGTGGCTCGGGAGCTGGCGGCTGCCGAATCCCTAACAGGTATTCGCGTTCGCTTGCCCGGGTTCACCAGGGCGCTCTTCACCGTCGAGCAGGACGGCAGGGCCCTGTTCAACCGCATGGCCGCGCGTGCGGGAGAGCACTTCGTGCTGCCGTTTCCGGCGGCGCGCAGCGAGGAGGGGGAGTACACGGTCTCGCTCAGGGCCGTGGTGGACGATGAGGGCCGATTGCGACTGGCGGAGGCCGCGCAGGCCCCGGTCCACCTGGCGGCGGCTCTCCCTGACCTCGGGCTGGGACGGGAGCGAACCCCTATCGTGCCCGGGACCCGCGAGATTGTGGACGTCAACCGCACCGTCCGCGGTCTCAGCATCCTCCGTTCAGCCACGCTCACGACTGCCACGGAGCAGGGCTCCATCCAGCCGCACCTCCCCGCGCTCATGGCGCGAGTGGAGCCGGACGAATTGCTCCTGGAGGCGGGGACGACGCGCAAGATCGAACAGGGCTCCCGCGGTGCGGCCTTTGCGGGTCTGGAGCTAGAGGACCTGCGCAAAGTGCAGGTCAGGCTGAGCAACACCTTCCACGATGCCTTCCACTACCGAGGTGAGGGCTTCCACGTGCCGCCGAAGCCCTACTCCGGCAACTTCGCGGGGATTGTCGTTGACTACCACACACCCGAGGGCTACAGCAAGCGGGTCCGCTTCGCGACCGGCGTGATGTACCCGGAGTGCACCTCCCGCTACCCCGACTACGGGAAGTACGCGGTCGCCGACGAGGCGCGTGACCTCGGCTCGTCGCTGATTGAGGTCCCGGAGACCACGTTCGCCCTCGATCTGGAGCAGTTCGCGCCGGAGGGCTGGGACGGACTGGTGTGGTTGAGCGCGGGGAGCGACTGGGTGGCCTCTGACCGACGGCTGACGCTGGAGATACTGGCGGCGAACGAGGCGGTCTCGGGCGACTTCCTGACAGGCACGGATCCCAACGCGATCCGCGCGGCCTACAACCAGCCGAGGACGCTCGAGGCGGCTCGCGCGTCGGGAGATCTGGTCATCGATGGGTCTCCCGATGAAGAGCCGTGGGCCCGAGCGGGCAGGACGGACGAGTTCTTCCTCCTGCAGGGCACCGGCATCTCCGAGGCCGGGACCACCGCCATGGTCCTCTACGATGAAGAGGACCTTTACGTCGCGTTTGTCTGCGCGGAGCCCGGCCGGAGCAAACCGCTCATCAAAGGCGGAGCGGCATGGGGAGACGACGAGGTCGAGGTCTGGATCGACGCAAGCGGAGACGGGAAGACCTTCAGGCAGGTCATCGTCAGTGCCGCCAATGACAGGCCGGAGTACAGCGAGACCGGGCCGACTCGGATCGGGGCCACAAGCGCCACGGACGTGGTTGAGGGCGAGGCGTGGACCGTTGAGATCGCGATTCCCTTCGCCGGACTCAACGTGGACCCGCCGAACCCCGGGGAAAGCTGGCGGCTGAGCCTGTGCCGCGGGCGTCCGGCGGGGAGGGGCTTTGGCGACGAGCTCATCGTCTGGGCGCCGCTGCAGGAGCTGGGCTTCCGGGACCTGGAGAACTTCGGCACGCTTGTCTTTCGGTAGCCGCGCGGGCTACACACCATCCGTCGGAAGGTGATGCATATGCGCCGACAGCACGAACACGAGCTGGAGCAATGGGGGACCGCGCAGACCGATCGGATGCAGTACGCGCCGCTGGACGAGGTGCACATCCGCTTCACGTGCAGCTCGCGGCCGGACGGCGATCTCTTCGTCGTGGTCTACGACGGCGCGGGGCGGCCGTACGTGCATGAACGTATGGCCCTGCGCGACGGCGTCGGCGAGATGACCATGACCGCCGGCGGCACCCCGGGTATGCACGTCATCCGGCTGTTCGAGGACGAGATCACCACCGCGTTCTGGTCCTACCGGATGGGCATCTTCAGGCTGGAGGCCAACACCCACGCATCTGCGCCGGGCACTGAGATCGGCGAGTTCTTCGACTGGCTGGCTCCGGCCCTCAAGTCGTCGCTGGACTGGGCACTGTATGATGGGAAGTGGGTGGCCGGCGACAAGGCCGGGGACAACTCGCCGATGAACCTGGCCTACCCGCGCTTCCGCCTCAACACGACCGTCTACCTCGACGCCGCGGAGGTACTGAAGGGGCACCTCGACCTGTGCCATGCCCACCAGTACGACAGCGGGATGCTCCCCGACCACATCTACGGTGACAATCACCCCGGCTGGGATGGCGTGTGGCAGATCCGAAGCTTGATGGCAGACATGGAGACCGGCCTGATCATCAACGTCTGGCAGGTCTGGATGGCGACCGCCGACACGGATTGGATGGAGAGCCTGCTCGACCCGATGCTGGCGGGCTGGCGCTGGGCCACCAGCGCGCCTGAGCTGTGGAGCGAGGAGCTGGGGCTGATCAAGAAGCCGCACGCCGCGGATGAGTGGGACTGCCAGATGGGCGACGGCTCGAACTTCCGCAACGAGAACAGCCGCTACGTGGCCTCGCTGTGCGACGCGGTGCGCATGCCATGGGCCGGTGACCGCCTGGCGGACATGCTAGCAGCGGTCGGACGCGATCGGGAGGCGAAGGAACTGCGGATATTCGCCGCGCGGGCGCGGGAGCGGGCGAACGACCTGCTGTGGGATGGTACGAAGTACCGGCATCACGAGCACATCGACCCGGTAGACCACGGCGACTATGACGAGGATCAGCAGCTTGTGATGAGCAACACGTGGGCCTGCAACTACGGGCTCGCCAGTCACGAGCAGGCGGTCGAGATAATCGAGGAATACGAACGCCGCCTGCACGAGACCGGCGACGCGTACCCGTGGTGGAGCCTGCAGCCGCCGTACCCGGAGGGCCACTTCCCGGGACACCCACCGGGCCAGTACCTCAACGGGAGTCTGTTCCCGTGGGTGGGCGGGCAGCTCTGCCGTGCGTGCTTCCAGCACGGTTTCGCCGAGCGCGGCTGGCGGCTGCTGCGGGAGTTCTGGTCGGTGGTCAAGCGCGAGGGTAGCGCATGCCCAACCTGGTTCACTCTCGACGGGTACGCCGCGGCAAACACCGGCTGGGCCACACGCTGGGACGCCTGGGGCATCGCGGCGTGGGGGCAGGCGGCCATCGAGGGCCTCGCCGGTGTCGTTGCGCAGGCGCCGGGAATGGAGCGCTGCATCTGCGCTCCGCAGTGGGCGGCCGGCGGCGTGCACGAGGCATCCGTATGCGTGGCCTTCCCGTCCTCGCGCACCTACCTGGCCTACAAGCTCTCGGAGACAGACGCCATGACGTGCGTGCGCTTCACCGGCAGCGGCCGGGAGGTCGAGTTGCGTATCCCCGCCGACAGAGGAAACGCGCGGGCGACACTTAACGGCGAGCCGGTCGCTGTGGAGCTGAGCGAGATCCAGGGCGATGACTTCTGGTGTCTGGCGGCGGATCCGTCAGGTGTGAACGTGCTGCAGATCACGCCGGAGTGATCGGCCGGATGGACGCGGCTACCGCCAGGACTCCTCAGCCCTGAGGCCCTCGATGACGAGGTCATCCTGGGCGAGACGCGCTCGGGACGATGATCGAACCTGCTCATCCCGCGCGGCGCGACGGCCAGAGCGTGGTATGTTGCGTGCCTGCACGCGCACACTGCTTGCTGGCAGTCATCTGCATCTCCGATCTGCATTGACACGAGGGGCGCCGCTCACCTCCGGCGAAACTGTCCACCTGTACCGACCGTTCCATTTCGTTGCCGCAGTCGCGATCTGCAGAGAGAGCGGTTCGGATGAACAGCGTGTGGCTAGTGGTCGCCGGGATCGTTGCAGCAAGCTGCGTGTGGGCCGCGCCGGAGCACGTGCCGAGGACCTACCTGTTTCAGTACGCTGAGACGGCCTCCATCTCTCTCTACCGGCGCGCACATGGCTCCGTCTACCGCCATGAGCCGTGGATGGGCGACGAGCAGTGGGAGGCGCATCACCGAAACGTCGTCGAGGGCTGGCCGCGACTGCTCGAAAGCGTCGAGGCACTCCAGCCGGACATCCTGTATCTCGCCGCTAACAGCGCGTTCAACATCTTCGGCATGACGCAGGAGGACATCCCCACCCTCGAACAGCTCCGCGCGCAGATCGAGGCCCAGCGCGCCGAGTTGGACGAATACGGCGCCCGTGGCGTCGAGGACGTCGGCTTCTACCAGTGCGCGGTGACCGTGCGCGGCAATCCCGACGCCCGCCACCGCATCTTCGCCCTCTACGACCGCTGGGAGGAGTACGCGGAGGTTCTCAACCTCGGCCCAAAGCCTCCGGAGGACCCAATCGAGTGGCTGCAGATCCGCTTCGACAACGGCCAGCCCTACATCCGCAAGTGGGACAAGCCCGACGCGGGCGGCAACCTCGGCTACATGTGCTGCGTGAATAACCCCTACTGGCGCCGGTACGCGCAGGCGATGGTCCAGACCGGCGCCGAGATCGGCTACACCAACCTGTTCGTCGATAACCCCTCGGTCTTCTGCAAGTGCGAGTGGTGCCGCGAGGCCTTCGCGGACTTCCAGCGAGAGCGCTTCACTCGCGAGCAGTGGGAGCGGCTCTTCCCAGAGATCGCGTGGGGAGAGGGCGACATCGATGACGAGCGCCTCGCCGCCGAGCGCGTTCGCTTCTGGCAGGAGAGCGTCGGTGCGCACCTCACGGGCCTCAAGGACGCCATGCGCCGGGGCAACCCGGGCGCGCGCATCACACTGTCGGCCAACGGCTCGCGCATGACGCTGGGACCGTGGTACACCTCGCGGCCGAACCTCTCGCAGTTCGCGGGGGCGGGCGTGGACCTCGGCTTCAAGGAGTCGCCATTCGAGTTCTCCGGGGTGAACCTGCGGCCGGTGGGCAGCGGCCTTCTGGCGGTCGAGCCCGGCAACATCCATGACGGCTACCGCATCGCGCGCGCCGCCTCGGCCGATTACTACGCCTGCCCGGCGCAGGCCTACGCGAACCTGCAGGCGAACGATCGGCTCTACCGCCTGGCCATGTCCGAGGCCCTGGCGATGGACGGATGCTTCCTCGACGGCGCGAGGCTCGGAGCCGAGTTGCCGAGCCGCGAGCCGATGTACGACTACCTGCGTACGCACGGGGAGCTGTTCCGCCCCGGAGAGTCAGTCGCTCGCGTCGCGGTGATCCTGGGAGACGCGGAGTACTACTTCGACGAGGACTTCTACGCCGACGCCTTCCGCGACACAAAGGCCATCCGCGACTGGCTCGACGAGCGCCAGGTGCCCTTCGACTACCTCCTGGAGAGCGCCATCACGCCCGAGCGCCTGAGCCGGTACGAGACGGTCATCCTGCCCGGCTTTAAGGCGCTCATGGACGCGACCGGCGAGGCGATGCGCGAGTATGCGGCGGGCGGCGGCTCCCTGATCGTCTCCGGTCCGGTCGGCACGCACCACCCGGCAGGCCCTGAGCGTGATGCGCCGCTCCTTGCGGAGATGCTCACCGGCGCATCGGAGGAGGACGGGCTGCTGAGGCGCGAGATCGGCGAGGGACGCGTGATCGCCTGCCCGCTGCGCTTCGCGGACGCGGAGCTGCCCGCGGGCTACTCGATGACCGGCTACACGATCTCCCGCCCGCAGACGCTGGGCGGGAAGACGCGCGGTCCGCTGGTGTCGGTGGCGGTCGAGACCAACCGGGAGCTTTTCCTCCGCGCGCTCGATGCCGCGACCAGGGGCGAACCGGCCCTCGTTCGGGGAGAGCCGCGGCCGGGCCTGCGCGTGGCCGGGCGGCAGGCGCTCGATGGTGATGACCCATGGCTGGCGCTGCACGTCATCAACGAGCGCATGATGATGCGCTTCACGGACAGCGCGCACGGCTTCGACCTGCAACAGAAGGGCGAGCCGCACATCTACCGCAGTGTGCCGATCGTGGCGCCGTTGCCGGAGGGCTTCCGCGCGAAGTCGGTGCGCTGGGCCGCTGTGCCCGCGGGCGAGCCGGAGCCGCTGGAGTTCACGCATGTGTCTGGCGCCGTCGCGTGCGAGTTGGCGGAGGTCGAGATGTACTCCGTGCTGCTCGTCGCCCTTGAGCCGGGCGCGCCGGTTGCGGTTGGAGACGGCACGCCCCGGTCATCGGGTGCCGGCTTCGGGGCATACGTGGCGGAGGGCGACGCGCCTGTGCCCGCGCCGGCGGGAAGTGCTGAGGCGGCGACGGACGTCCCCCTGCGGCTCAACTTCACCCACCCGGCGCTGATCCACGCCGAGGCGGGCGACGAGATGCGCGTCTCGGTCAGCGCACACGGTCCCGCCGGCCGATGGGCCCGCTGGTGGGTCGCCGGGCCTGATGGGGCGGTGCTGCGAACGGGCGCCGTGGAGTGCGGGCAGACCGTCGAGGCGTCAGTCACCGCCGAAGAGACCGCCGTCTACCTGCTACAGGCGCAGGCCGGCGCACACGACGTGTCGTACGCGTCCACGACGCACGGGCTCTGCTACCCGGCGACCGAGGCGCAGCGCCTTGGCTTCACCGGCGCCGTGCCCAAGCTGGACTTCTTCATTCCGGGGAGCGCCGAGACTGTGCCGCTGATGCTTCAGACGCGCGATCGCAATGGCGTCTTCGAGATCGCCGACTCGGACGGGAACGTCC
>CBFDBV010000106.1:0-12066 GCA_965603135.1 uncultured bacterium | reverse complement strand
GTGAAGTCGAGGAACTGATCGGGCAGCACGAAGTCGCCCGGCTGCATCTCGGGGCGCAGCGAGCCGACCGCGTTGGTGGCGATGACGCTGAAGCACTCCAGGTCCGCGAGCGCGCGGATGTTGGCGCGGTAGTTGATGCGATGGGGCGGGACATCGTGCTCGGTGCGATGGCGCGGCAGGAAGACGATCTCCCGCTCGCCCGCAGCCACCACGAACACCTCGGCCGGGCCGTAGTCCGTCTCGATGGTGCGCGGCTCGGGCTCCACCTCCTCGTAGATGCCCTCCGCGCCTGTGCCTCCGATTATCCCGATGCGCATGGCACGCTCATCCTGACTGCATGGGCCGGTAGGCGTCGGGTTGGGCCGCGCCGATGACCTGCTGCTCCAGGAACTGCTTCCAGGTGGCGCGGGTCCAGAGCGCGCTGGCCCGCACCAGGAGCGCGTACGCCTCATCGTGGTGCGCCCGTTCGCGCTCGGCGAGGCACTGCTTGAAGATCTCCAGGGCCTGCTCGGCTGCCTCACGCGCCTCCGGCCGCGTGAAGATGCCTTGTTCGAGGGCCTGGTAGAGCATCGAGTCCTCCCAGCGGCCGGTCTCGCGGGTCAGGTTGGCGATGTAAGGCTCGTAGGCGACCCAGTGCGAGTCGGCGTAGGCCAGGAAGCGCTCCTCGTCGGTGTAAGGCTGGCGGCCCTCGGTCTCATCAACGAGCGCGGCCTGGGCGACGCGGCGGCCCAGCGCGGCGGCCTCGCGCTTGCCCTCGGCGAGGTAGACGCAGTGCACGGCCAGCCCGCCCTGGTAGCGGAAGCCCTTGCAGAAGGCCCACTTGCAGATCTCGTTGCGCGCCAGGTGCTGCATCCCCTGGTTGCTCGCGCAGGAGATGGAGCCGAAGGGCATCCCGTTGAAGGCTGCGCTGAAGAGCGCGGGATAGAGCCGCTCGAAGAGCAGGTGCGCCCCTGCTGACAGCCCCCAGCCGTGGACCGGGTCGGCGAGGATGAGGCCGTTTGCGTGGGTGAGGGCCTGCCAGAGTTCGCCGTCCCCGCCCATGTCGTCTTTCAGAACGCAGAGGTGGTCATCAGAGCGGATACACGCGAAGCAGGAGGTGCAAGGGCCGAAGTGATAGTCATGCAGGTTGCGCGCGTCAACGGTGACGCCCTCGACCTGGCGCGCGCCCTCGATCGCCTCGCTCAGCAGGCTCGCGGTGTATCCGTTTCGCCTGGCGCTGGTCAGCACGGCCAGGACCGTCGCCATCCGTCAACTCCCTGGATCAGCTATTAGCTAGTAGCTATTAGCTGTTCGCTGTTAGCTGGATCAGCCGAAGAAGACGTAGTACCTGCGGAAGCGCTCGCCGCCGAAGGTGCCCGCGAGCCCGTAGAGGATGCCCGCCGTGAAGTAGTGCCCCAGCGCCAGCCCCAGGAAGCCGGGAATGAGCCTGCGATAGGTCGCCATCCCGCCCAGCTTGAAGACGATGCTCTTTACCAGCCAGACGATGAAGAAGGTGCCCCAGATGAGGCTGCCGTAGGAGGTCGCCATCCCGAAGGCAAGCGGGTGCAGCGGGAAGCGCAGGAAGACCATGCGCAGGATGGTGAGCAGTCCGGCAAAGGCGAAGCCCCCGCCGGTGGCGCCGATCCGCCACCCATCCGGCGAGGAATGTGCGCTGGCGTAGCCCGCCAGCTCCTTGTACTGCTGGATCGCCAGGCCCGCGCCCCAGCCTTGCAGGCCGGTCAGGCCTCCGGCGCCGTACATATAGTACGCGCGCAGGTGCAGCCAGATCGCCACGTAGAAGCCGACGATCAGCGCCAGGATCAGCAGCCAGGACATATGCCGCGGCTTGATGTTCGTCTCGCGGGCCAGGCGGAAGCCCTCCGCCTGGTAGCCCATCAGCGAGGGGAAGTACCCGCGCGAGAGAAAAACCAGCGTGGAGAAGATCGTCAGCGTGGACCAGTTGTGGTTGACATACAGCGGCCGCGACCCGAGCGTGTACTTGATCATCTTGTAGTGCTGATAGTAGGGGAACATCCAGATGAGCGGCACGCCGACCTCGGCGCGGATGCGCGCGTAGACTATGCCGACGGCCAGTATCAGCGAGAAATACAGCAGTGCGACCCAGATCGCCATCCCCGCGTAACTCACCCAGGCGGTGATGACGAGGATGCCCGCCAGGCCCGCGAACACGGCAGTGCGGTAGCTCATCGGCTCGTCGTCATCACTGACGCTCGGGTCGCCGCTGAAGGCCTTGCGAAAGACCTCCGCCAGGTGCCCGCGCGCCACCCACAGCAGCACGATGCACAGCGCCAGGTAGGCGCCTATGCCCTGCTCCTGCACGAAGGGGAAGCCGGATATGTCGTAGCCCAGCGCCGCGGCCAGCACCGCCTCGCCTCGCAGCATCAGGTAGAACACCCAGACGCTGAGCGCCACCTCGGTGCTCACCAGATACCCGAAGCCGATCATCTCCGGGCGATAGTGGAGGCTGAAGGGCCGGATGGCGCTCCAGGGCCGTTCGGTGAACAGCCCGCCGATGTCGTAGTACTTCCCCAGGCATTTCAGCGACGGGTTGTAAGCGTTCAGTATGTTGGTCACGTTGTAGAAGAACGAGACCGCGAAGCCGACCCACATCATCGGGTTGCGGAAGAAGTCGGTCACCAGCCTGGTGCCCTCAACGCCCTCGGTGACCTCGATGGGCAGATACAGGAGCGGATAGGTCAGCTTCTCCTTCTCCGACCACTGCCGGCGGAGGATCACGATGAGCGCCATCATCGTGATCCACAGGGCCAGGAAGAACACTCCCCAGGCCGCCAGTGGCACCAGCCAGGGCTGCCACTGAATCGCCCCGGTCTCGGAGGCCTCATAGAGCAGCCGCGTGACCTCGGGGTCGTGCGATATCATCCATTCGGGGAGGTACTGCTGGTAGGCGGCGAAGTTGTTCTCGGGGGTGTCGAAGTAAAAGAGCACCGGGATGGTGTTGATGAAGAAGCGCCCGATGCCGCAGCCCGCCATCGAGGTGGCGACGGTCAGGAAGACGTAGATCATCAGCACCTCGCGCCGGTCGAGCGAGAGCCTCTTGCTGATGCGCCTCACCAGCGGGTTGAGCACAACCAGGAGGATGAGGAATGCCACCGCGGGCACGGCGGGCACGGCCTCGGTCACCTGGCAGAAGAAGGTGACGACCTCCGACCACTCGATCCAGTAGCTGGCGATGATGCAGAAGAGCACCGACAGCACCACCGCGCGCCAGGTCAGGCCGATGAGCGGGCGTTCGGCCTCGCGCTTTTCGATCGTCGTCTGCGTCTCAATTGCAGTCTCCATCGCGCGCTTCGCTCCCAACAGCGACGCCCGGCGGGGAGCCGGGCCCCCATCTTTCCCTGCGTATTCCATCTCCCGCCGCTAATACCTCCATCACCTTCGGAAATGGAGGGGCCGAATGGGGTAGGGGCCCCATCCGGCCCACGCCGTTAGTTGGTAGTCGGATGTCGGCCGTGTGGTGGTGTGCTGGCCTACTCGCTCGCCACCTGCACCGACCGTATCCTCAGGCTCGGGTAGATGACGCCGGGCTCCTCGCGGTAGTCGCTGGAGACCGCGTCAATGCCCCCGAGCAGCTCGAAGGCGTCGCTGCCGATCATCGTGGTGCTGAGCGGGTGGGCCAGCTCGCCGTTCTCGATCTTGAAGCCGAAGTCAACCGTGGTCGAGACCTCGCCGGTGATGGAGTTGGGCGCAAGCCCGGCATAGCTCAGGTACAGCCCCTGGTCAACCTCCGAGACAAGCTCCGCCTCGGTCTTCTCACCGGGTTGAATGCGCAGGTTGGTCGCCGCGACGCCGACCCCGCCACCGTAGCCACCACGAGTTGCGTGGGCGGTGTTCTCCACGCCCGCCTTGTTGGCGGTGTATGAGTTGTGCAGGTAGGTGGTGAGGACGCCGCGGTCAATGAGGGCCCGCGGCGCCTTGGCTACGCCCTCAGCGTCCCAGGGCGAGGAGCGCAGGCCGGCGGGCCAGAGTGGCTCCTCCTGCACGGTGAGCGCCTCGGAGGCGATCTGCTCGCCCTCGCGCCCGATCAGGAACGAGCGGTTACGCTGCACGCTCTCGGCGTCCGCCGCGCCGATTACCGATCCGATGAATTGCATGGTCGCCAGCGGCGCGAGGATGAGGTCCATCCGCGCCGTGCCGACCGGCTCCGCGCCCAGGAAGCGCAGCGCCTCGCGAGCCGCTTTCTCGCCGACGCCCTCGGGCTCGAAGTCCGAGAGCCGCCGCGCCAGGTCCTGCTCGAAGTAGGTGCCCACCTCGCCGTCGCGGTTGACGATCACGAAGAAGCTCATGCTCACCGAGGTCGCCCGGTCGCCCACGCATACCCCGGTCGAGCTGGCGAGCGCGTACTCGCCCGAACTCAGGCTCACCCCGCCCTGCACGATGGCGTCATCGGCAACGGCCCGCGCCTCTTCGATGCCGCGCGCGCACCACTGCACTGCCACGTCGGCTCCCAGGCCTGCCAGCTCGTCGTCGAACAGATCGGGCACGGGCTCGGCCTCGCCCGGCTCGGGCAGGGCGACGAAGTCCGGGTCGGGATGGGCGGCCTTCGCCATCGCCACGGCCCGCTGCGCGCACTCACGCGCCCTGTCGAGGTTGAGTTGCTGCACAGTGGCGAAGCCCTCGCCGCCGCTGCGGAAGGCCCTCACGGACAGCCCCTGGTCGCGCACGCTCGCGCAGTAGTTGATGCTGCCCTTCTCGGCATCCACCGAGGTCAGCACAGTGCCGGAGCAGTAAACATCGGCGAAGTCCGCGCCCGCCGCCATCGCCGCCTGCACTGCGGCCTGGGCGAAGTCCGTCAGTTCACTCATGCTATTGTCCCCTCTGAAGGTCTTGCTGCCCGCCGACGACGACCTCACGGATGCGCAGGTGCGGCCCTCCCGCATCCACGTGCATTGATTGGCCGCCCTTGCCGCACATCCCCCCCAGGTCGAAGGTGACCTCAGAACCCACCGCATCAACCCGCCCCAGCGTCTCCAGGGTCAGCCCTGAGATGGAGGCGTTACGGTAGTGCTGCCCGATCTTGCCGTTCTCGATGGCGTAGGCGTGCTCGACGTTGCACGTGAACTGCCCGCGCGCGGTGAACACGTAGCCCCAATAACCGCCCTCCAGCAGCAGCCCGTGCTCGATGCCCGCCATCATCTCCTCCAACGTGCTGTCACCGGCCTCGATGAAGGTGTTGCTCATACGCACGATAGGCTCGTACTGGTGGTTCATCGCCCGCGCCGCGCCGTTGGGCGTGGCGCCCATGCGCGCGGCGGTCTCCAGGCTGTGCAGGTAGCCCATCAGGATGCCGTCCTTGACTATCTCGTGCCGCACGGCCGGAACGCCCTCGTGATCGTAGGTGAACGAGCCGTTCAGGTCCTTCAGCGTCGGGTCATCCACGATGGTGACCAGCTCGGAGGCGACCGGCTGGCCCTCTTTGTCCGCCAGGATTGACTCGCCCGCCCAGACGGCGTCGGCCTCCGCGTTATGCCCGAAGGCCTCGTGCACGAGCAGCCCGCACACGCGCGGGTCAATGATCACGTCGAAGACGCCCGCCGGCGCGGGTTCGGCGTCCAGCAGCGCCAGCGCCTTGTCCGCGGTGGCTCCGGCGAACTCCTCGGGCTCGGCGTCGGCCATCAGCTCGTAGCCGCACGGCCGCGCCTGGCTCTTGGTTGCGAACTGTCGGACCTCGCCCTCCTGCGCGGTGACGGTCACGCGCAGGCCGCAGCGCACCGCCTCCTGCTCCAGGTAGGTCCCGAAGCTGTTGGCGATCACCTGGTGGCTGATGCTGTCGCGGTAGCTGGCGATGGTGTTGGCGATGCGCTTGGGGTCGCGCTCTCGCGCCACCCGCTCCATCTCGAAGATGGCCGCCACCCGATCCTCCAGCGGCACCTCAGAGGGCGGCACGCGCGGCGTGGCCTCCACCGTGTCCGCCACAGGCTCCACCTCGGCCACCATCCCGGGGTCGGTGACGTGGCCGCCTGCGGCCCGGGCCATCGCCAGCGCATCGTCCAGGCAGCGCGCAAGCTCCTGCTTAGTGACGACGTTGGTGGGCGCGAAGCCCCAGGCGCCGTCCACCAGCACGCGCAGGCCCGCGCCGGACACGCGGGAGCTGAGTATCTTGTCGGCCCTGCCATCCTCCACGGACACGGAGGTCCCCTCGCCCTCGCTGACCCTTATGTCGGCGAAGGTTGCCCCACGCGCCAGGGCCGCATCGAGTATCTGCTCTATCATCTCGCGCATGACAGTCGGTTCTCCTGTCCAGCGCAGCGCTTGCGCTCTGTACCGACCTTTCCCATCCCGCCCAGGCGGGATTGCGCTCCGGACGCAGGGCGAGCCCTCGGCTGGAAAAGGCCTGCGCTACTCCCCGTGCTCCGTCCGCCTGCGCTCGCGCAGGGCACATGCCAGGCGGTAGATGCGGTACCATATCGGGGAGAATACGAGGTCCCACTCGCCAACGTATTCCACGTACTCTGCGGCGAACCCTCTCTTGAACCGGTTCAGGCCCGAGAGCGCGGCGACCGGCTTGCCGTCAATCTCCCGCGCCACGCCCCGGAAGTCGTAGACCGTGCAGCCCTGCTCGCGCGCCCACTGCATCATCTCCCACTGGAGCAGGTGGTTCGGCATCCGCTCGCGGTGCTCGTTGCTGGAGGCCCCGTAGACGTAGGTGGCCTGACGCCCCATCTTGAAGAGGATGGCGCCGGCGATCATCTGCCCCGCGTATTCGGCGACGAACAGCTTCGCCAGGCCCGCAGGCACCAGCAGGTCGTAGAGCCGCTCGAAGTACTCCCGCGAGCGCACCGTAAAGCCGTCCCGGTCGGCGGTGACGTGGAGCAGCTCATAGAACTCGGGCAGGTCCGCGCTGCTGCAATCTCTGCGCACGGTCACCTCTTTGCGCCCGGCCAGGCGGATGTTGTAGCGCCACTTGCTCTTGAAGCTGGCGAGCAGCGCCTCCGGCTCGGGCGTCAGGTCGGTCTTCATCACCCAGCGCGGCTGAGTTCCGCCGAGGCCCTTCTCATCGTACTGGATGGGTCGGAAGCCCGCGCTCCTGAGCGCCTCGACCGCGCTGGTCTGCTCGGCCGGGATGGGCGGGTCCACCTTCAGCGCCAGCGCGCGGTGCTCGCGGGCCAGCTCCCGGATCTCTCCCAGCAGCCGCGAGAGCGCCTCGGCGTCCTCGAAGCCCACGATCGGCCCGCGCGGCGCGTAGAACAGGGCGCGGCCGATGAGGGGCAGCTCCCGCTTGAGCACCAGCGCGCAGGCCCGCATCCGCCCCTCGTCCATCAGCGCGACCGGCAGCGCCTCCCAGCCGGTGAAGCCCTTCAGTTGCCCCCATTGGTAGCTTTGCAGGGCGCTGCCGTGCTCGGATGCGGCGACGAAGTCGTTCCACTCATCCTGGCGATCCTCACCGATGAGCATTGACGGTTGGGAACTCCCTCTCTGCTGGTACGGCTGTTCAGCCGCCGTACTTGCGCAGCGCGGCCCCCATGACCTTAGCGGCTATCGGCGCCGCGGCGGTGCTACCGTAGCCGGCCTCGGTTACGAGCACCGCACAGGCGAACCGGGGGTGGTCGTCGGGCGCGTAGCAGACGAACCAGGCATGCGTCTGCCTGTCGAGGTAGGACTGGGCGGAGCCGGTCTTACCCGCCAGCGGCAGGTTGGGGTCAGCGAGGTTGTGGGCGGTGCCCTTCTCTGCGGTCACGGCCAGCCGCATGCCGTCTCTGACCATCTTGAGGCTCTCTGGGGCCGCCTTGACCTCGCGCGTCACTTGCGCCTTGTAGATGGTCGGGCCGCGGCGCACGTGTGCCGGCCACACAATCTTGCGCACCAGTTGCGGCTTGAGCACCTTCCCCCCGTTCGCGATGGCCGCCGTGGCCACGGTCATCTGCAGCGGGGTCACTGTCAGGAAGCTCTGCCCGATCACGAACTGCAGCGTGTCCCCGGTCCACCAGCCCTCGCCCTTCTCGTCGAGCTTCCAGGTGCGATCCGGCACCAGCCCGTCCACCTCCGCGGGCAGGCCGCAGTTCGTGGACTCGCCCAACCCGAAGGCCCGCGCGTACTTCGCGATCGCCTCCGAGGTCAGCCCGCCCTTGCGCACCAGCTCGTAGAAGTACACATCGCACGACTTCGCGATGGCCCACAGGAAGTCCAGCCGTCGGTGCCGGTCGGGGTAGACCCAGCACCTGAAGGGCTGGTGGTCCGTGCCCTCGTGTATGATGCCACCGCACACGAAGGTGTGGCTGGGGCGCACGCTCGTGGTCTGGAGTGCCGCGACGGCGCTGATGATCTTGAACGCGGACCCGGGCGGGTACTCCCCCGAGATCGCCTTGTTGTAGAACGGCTTGCGCGGGTCGTTCGCCAGTGTCTCGTAGGCCTCGTCGGTGAAGCCCGCGGCCCAGCGGTTGGCGTCCACGCTCGGCCGCGAGCACATCACCAGCACCTCGCCCGTGCGCACATCCATCAGCACCACCACGCCCGTGGTCCCGTAGTGCTCGACGGTCTGGTGCAGAGCCTCCTCCGCGAGCTTCTGCAGCTCCAGGTCCAGCGTGAGGTAGACCGAGGCGCCACGCTCCGGCAAGCGCTCGCGGATCACACGCAGCGGCCGGTTCCGCACGTCCACCTGATACTCCAGGATGCCGTGGCGTCCCTGGAGAATCGGCGTGGGCGGACCGTTGCTCCGGTTCAGCTCCAGCGCCCACTCGATCCCGGTCTGTCCGAATTCCGAATCGCGCGCGTACACTCGGTCGGCGCGCACTGCCTCTGTGTCGTCGCCGCTCTCTCCCGGCGGAGCCGGGCACTCAAGCTCCTTGACCTCTTCGTACTGCTCGTCGGTGATGCCCCGGGCGTAGCCGAGCACGTGTGCCGCCAGCTTGCCGTAGGGGTAGTGTCGTCTGAAGTGCTCGATGACGCTGACGCCGGGCAGCTCCGAGCGGTGCTCCTCGATGTCGGCGACAATCTCGAGGGGTATGTCCTCGGCGAAGCTGCCCAGGGGTAGCGGGTCCACGCTTCCCTGGGCGCAGATACCCCCGATCGCCTCCCGGATCTCGGCGCTGGTCGCGCTGCCCCGGAAGATGCTGGCCAGCCGAACGATCAGTTCCTCGCGTTGGGCCAGGTCATCGGGCAAGTCCGCCGGCGTGATGCACGCGCTCCACACCGCACGGGTCTCGGCCAGCATGTTCCCCTGCCGATCGTATATCGTCCCACGTGGTGCGGGCGTCCTGATCGCCGCGGTGCGATTGAACAGCGCCAGCTTTCGGTAGCCTACGCGCAGCTCGCCGTCGCTGGTGCAGTAGTCCGACCAGCGCGTGATCTGGAGCAGCCACAGGCGGCCGATGAGCGCGATCAGGACCACGCCCATCAGCACACCCAGCGCCTTGAGCCTTATGTCAAAACCGGCGAGGGTCATCGTTGATCATCCAACGGCCGGGAATGCGCGTTTGCAGCCAGCAGCCGGGGCGCGGGAGGCAGGAGTCCTCGACCCGTGGCAGACAGTACCGTCCCCGTTGGCCGTTGCCGTTGCTGTCGTGGCTGTCGTTGGCTGCCGTTAGCTGTCGTTAGCCGTCGTTCTCTGTCGTTTCGGCGGGGCCCGGCGCGGGAGACGGCACCTCCACGGGCTCCTCGGTCGGCGGCTCCGGCTCGGGCGGCGGCACCGCCGGCACGGGCGCAGGCCCGTGCATCGTGCACCTGGCACTGGGCTGGCTCCCAGCGGTAAAGGTACGCTCCACGGTGTCCGGGCAGTAGGGCGTGGCCAGCAGGCCCGACTGCCGGCAGACCGTCACCGTCACCTTCTGGGCGGAGGGTGGCGTCGGCCTTGGCGTGGTGGTCGTCGGCGGGCGCGACGGGCGAGTCGTCGGCTGGCGATGGGGCCCGTGTACCCAGCACGGCGGCGGCATACGCTGGCCGGGCGCCAGCGTCACCTCCCTCGTATCGGGACAGTACGACGTTGCCAGGCCGCCCGATTGCCTGCATATCGTGATGCGCTGGCCGCCCACCATCGGTAGGTCGGGCCTCAGCGTGGGCTCCTCCGGCGCCTCCTCTTCTTCCTCCTCTTCCTCCTCCGGCTCGGCGGCTCTGCTGGCCTGCACGCCCGCGCCCTCCGGGAACTCGCCGTTGCAGCCGAGGACCTCGTTCGCTTGCTTGATGAACGCGGCCCAGATCGGCGCCGAGAACCTGCCGCCTGCCGCTCGTCGCATCGGAGCGTTATGATCGTTGCCCACCCAGACGGCGCAGGAGAGGTCCGGCGTGAAGCCCACCCACCACGCGTCACGGTCGCCCTGGGTGGTGCCCGTCTTGCCCGCCGCCGCGCAGCCGCACGCCCTGGCACGCGATCCCGTGCCCCCTCCCATGGTAATGACCGACCCCAGCACGCTGATCATACTGATGGCCGTCTCCTTGCGCAGCACCCGCGCCGTCTCCGGCGGACGGTACTCGATCAGCTCACCGTCATAGTCGCGTATCGTGTGGACGAAGCGGCGCTTCGCGCGCAGCCCGCCGGAGGCGAAGACGGCGTAGCCCGAGGCCTGCTCCAGTGGCGACAGCTCCGAGGTCCCCAGCGACAGCGACAGCACCGGGCGCAGCCGCTCCTGGGGGATGGCCAGTATGCGCGAGGCGTAGCGCCGCACCTTCGCCAGCCCCACCTCGCGCAGCACCCGCACTGCCGCCAGGTTCACCGAGTACGCCACCGCCGCCCGGATCGTGTAGTTGCCGCCTTGACCGGGCGAGTAGTTCTTCGGTTGCCATGGCTCCATCCCCGGCCCCAGCGGGATGGTGATGGGATCGCCGCTCACCATGGAGTTCGGGCCGTAGCCGGACTCGAACGCGGTCGCGTAGAGGTAGGGCTTGAAGGAGGAGCCCGGCTGGCGGCCGTAGCGCGGCGGGCCGGGGTGCGCGCGGTTGAGCTGGACGTCCTTGTACGGCCCCACCCCGCCCGCCATCGCCAGCACGTCGCCGGTGTGCACATCCACGCAGGCCAGCGCTCCCTGCCCCTCCAGGCCGCCCAAGATGCGCCGCTGCCTGCGCAGGCTCTCCACCCCCTCGGTCAGCTCCTTCTCCGCGATCTGCTGGAGCCTCATATCCAGGGTCGTGTACACGCGCAGCCCGCCCTTGTAGACCGCGTCCACCCCGTAGCGTGGGTCCTGGGTGAGCTGCTGGATCACCAGGTTCGTGAAGTGCTGGGCCTTGAGCGCCGCGACGCCCCGCTCCCGGAGCGGGCGCAGCCGCATCTGAATCTGCTCCGCGTCCGCGTCGGTCGCCTCCTGCGCGCTGATGTAGCCGAACTCGACCATCTTCTGAAGCACGAGCCGGCGCCGCTTCTTGCATTGCTGCGGATGGCTGTACGGCGAGTAGCGCGTCGGCGAGCGCGGCAGCCCCGCCAGCAGCGCCGACTCGCCCAGCGTCAGCTCGAAAACGTCCTTGCCAAAGAAGAGCTGCGCCGCCGACTGCACCCCGTAAGCCCCGTGGCCGTAGTAAATCTCGTTGAGGTACATCTGGAGGATCTCGTCTTTGGAGAATCTGCGCTCCACCTGGAGGGCCAGGAATATCTCCTTAAGCTTGCGGTCCAGGGTGCGCTCCTGGGTCAGCCAGACGTTCCTGACGAGCTGCTGGGTGATGGTGCTGGCGCCCTGGACGATGCGGTGGTAGCGGAAGTTCTCCCAGGCGGCGCGCACGATACCCTTGGGGTCAATGCCCCGGTGCAGACGGAAGCGCGCGTCCTCGATGGCCACGGTCCCCCGCCGCAGGTGGTGCGGGATCTTGTGCAACGGGCAGGGCTCGCGGTCCTCCTTGGCGATGCGCGCCAGCAGCGTGTGTGTGACCCGGCCGTCCTTGTGCCGCTCGGTCGAGAAGATCTTGGTCGTCGCCAGCGGGCGGTACTTGGTCAGGTCGGCCTCTTGGGGCAGCACTGCGCGCACGCTTTGCAGCCCGCCCAGCAGGAAGCCGCCCGCGCCGGCCGCTGTCACCAGTATCGCCGCGTTTACGGCGCGAAAGAGCCTCAGGATTGCTCGGTAGCGACGCTTCGCTCGCACCTCAAGTCACCTTGCATTATTATACACCAAGAACGGCAGCAACGAAAGC
>CBFDBV010000105.1:0-12118 GCA_965603135.1 uncultured bacterium | reverse complement strand
CGCGGGTGATCGAGCAGGTGAATTGAGAGGCGAGAAGCAATATGCGGGATGCGGGGAACGGCGTACGGCGGGCCCTGGAGCCAGGAAGCTGGAGGCTGGAAACGACAAGCGGCGGGTAAGGGGCAAAGGGGAACGGCAGACGACAACGCCACGGCTCACCGCAGAGACGCAGAGAACGCAGAGAACGGTAACGACAATCGAAGTGCCCGCGAACGGCAGAGGCGGGAAGCGAGATCGCTGTCGTCTTGTCGTGGCTGAAGTTCGCGGTCGTTGGCCGATGTAAGCTGTCGTTCGCTGCCGCTTCTCGCATCCAAGAGAAGGTGGCTACAAGTAATGGTCCGTGCAGATGACGAGCAACGAGCTTCAACCTTTGGTCTGCTGGTGGCGTCACTCTCCGGGCTGCTGGCCGTCATCATCTGTCTGCTGCTGTTCAGAGCGATGGTGGGCGCGCAAGCAACACGCGCGGCTACACTGTCCCAGATGCAACCGTTTCTGCAGTGGGCCCTGCCCATCATCTGCCTGGGAGCCGGGCTGATCGTGGGAGCCAACAACAGGCGCTGGGGCACGCTCCAGGCGCCGGCGATCGGCGTCTTCCTCACCAGCTTCGCCTGGTCCATCGGGCGGCGCCAGGAGCTCATAGCGTCCCACACCGGCATCCTGGGCTACGTGCTCACAACCGGCGCCCTGCTGACCGTAGCGGGAGCCATGGCAGCGCCGTTGCTCAAGGAGAGGGCCACGACGGCCGTGATCGCGTTGGCGCTGCTGGGCGCGGGAGCGTTCGCGTATCTCCTGACCAGCCTGAGCGCCGTGTCGGGCGAGGTGCAGCGTGAAGTCATCCAGCCAGCCGGGGAGGTGACGACCGCCGGGCGGACCGTCCAGGTCCCGAGCGCACGAGTAGCTCTGCTCAATCCTGACAGCGGGGCCGAACTGTACACAACCGTCTCGAACGAGCGCGGCCGCTACCTCATACGCAGGGTGCCCATCGGCACTTACACGCTGCGGGCCTGGGACGACCTGCTGCCAGGCTCAGTAGTGGATACCAAGGTCACCGTGCAACGATCGCTCGCCGGGGGAACGCCCTGGCAGACAATAGCGCTGGCATCCGAGGTGCGGGGAAGCAGATAAGCACAGGTGGGATGACATAGAGGATCGTGCCCGGTCAGACGGTCCGCGCTGGGCGCTCCGACGAGCGCACGAGGAAACATACCCTCACGTCTTGACATTCCCAGTGCGATGTATATAATTGCTGGCTTGAATCATACTAATCATACTTATCGGATTGCCACGGCTAGGCAAGCAGGTGCAGGGAGGCGGGCAAGATGGAGAAAGCGATGGACATGGAGCACCTCTTCGCGGGCGCGGTGACAGTTGGCGAACGCGGGCAGGTGGTGATACCTGCCAAGGCACGAGAAAGCCTGGGCATCGAGGCGGGCGAGAAGCTGCTGGTCTTTCTGCACCCAGCGGGCAACGGGGTGGCGTTCGTCAAGGTGGCGATGCTCGAGGAGGCCGCGGCGATGATAAAGCGACTGGCCGAGCAACTCACCGAGGAGGATACGCACGAGCATGAATAGCTGGCGCGCGTGTGTTGAGACGGTATGCGTCGCGGCCCTCGCGTTGGTGGTGCTCGGGATGGGGCCGGCGGCGGGTCAGGATGCCGAGGCGACGGCGGCTGAACTGCAAGGCCCGTACGAGCTGAGCCCGAGCGAAGTGGCGCGCATGGCGATGGAGCGCAACCCCAGCGTTCGGGCCCAGGCCGAGAGCATCGCGGAGGCGATGGCCCAGCTTCAGCAGGCTGAGGCGATGAAGGGGCTCCAAGTGAACTTGCAGGCCTCAGCGATCCGCATGGGGCCGGTCGTCTCCCTCCAGCTTCCGGAGGAGATGGGCGGGGACGCGATCGAGCTGGGCGTGGACCACATAGAGCAGGCCGCAATCTCACTGATGAAGCCACTGTACACCGGGAAGCGCGCGGAGCTTGCCGCCGGGATGGCGCGGGATGGCATCGAGGCGGCCACCTGGGGCCAAGGCGCCGCCAGGAGGGCCGTGGCGCTGGCGGCACAGGAACTCGCGTACACGGCGCTGCGCACCGAC
The DNA here is from genome assembly GCA_965603135.1 of uncultured bacterium. Classification (GTDB taxonomy): domain Bacteria; phylum Armatimonadota; class Zipacnadia; order Zipacnadales; family UBA5352; genus CBFDBV01. The sequence continues at coordinate 10,030 of CBFDBV010000105.1, read as the reverse complement.
CAGCTCGCGGTGGTGACCGCGGCCCGGGTGACCGCTATTGCCGAGCACGTCAAGATAGCCGAGGCGCTGCGCGATGAGGGCCTGGTCGCGGAGTTCGACGTGGTGCAGGCCCAGACCGAGCTGTCTCGGGCGCAAGGGGACCTGATCGAGGCCCAGACTGCGGTGGCGCAGATGGAGGCGGCGATACGTAACATCATCGCGGTCCCGCAGACCACCGAGATATCGCTGGAAGACGGCGTGCCGCCGGCAGAGCCGGAGGGCGAGCTTCCCGAACTGATTGAGGCGGCCTGGGGGCAGAGGCCGGAGGTGGAGGCCGCCGAGGCGGCTGTGCGCATCGCTCAGATGAATGTGCGGCTGGCCGCCGCCTCGCTGAACCTGACGGTGGCGCTCACTGGCCAGTACGGCCGACAGGCGGAGGCCAGCGGGCTGAGCAGCCAGTACAGTTGGCAGATCGGGCTCGTCGTGGAGAAGCCGCTGTACGATGGTGGCCTCAGGTCGGGGAAGGTGAGGGAGGCGCAAGCGCAGTTGCGGGCGGCCAGCCTGAACCTGGAGAGCGTCAAGCACGAGGTTGCCCTCCAGGTGACGCAGCACTTCCTCTCCGTGGCCGAGGCGAGGGCGAGAATCGAGACCGCGCAACAGGGCCTGACCGAGGCCAGGGAGCGGCGGCGGATGGCGCAACTGAGGTATCGCGAAGGGATCGCGGCGGGGATCGAGGTCATTGACGCGGATACCGCGGTCGCGGCGGCGGAGGCCACGATGGTGAACGCGGAGTACGACCTGCAACTTGCGACGGTGCGGCTGAGGTCGGCGGTAGGGATCGTCGAAGACGTAGAGGAGGTCGAAGGACAGTGAGAAGGTACTTCGCTGCCGTTGCGCTCGCGCTGGGCGCGATGGCGATAGCGACGATGGCCGGGTGCGGGAAGTCGCACCTGGCGACCGAGAGCAGCGCCGACGAGCCCGCCGCGAAAGCGGTGCCCGTCGAGGTCGCTACGGCGACGCGCGACAGCATCGAGCACAAGCTGGAGCTTTCGGGCACGATCCAGGCGAGCGACAGCGTGAACGTGGTGCCGGAGACGATGGGCAAGGTCGCCGCGGTGTACGTGGATGTCGGCGACCGGGTGGGTCGGGGCCAGCGGCTGGTACGGATTGACACGGAGCTCGCGGTGGCACAGCGCGATCAGGCAGCAGCAGGCGTGAGCGCCGCGCAGGCGCGCTTCGCACAGGCCACGGAGGCAAGGGACCTCACGGACGAGCAGACGCGGGTAGCAGTGCGGCAGGCGGAGGTGGGGCTGGAGACCGCCAGGGAGATGCTGCGCAAGGCAAGGACCGCGGCCCGCCTGCAGGAGTCAGTGGTTGAGAGCAACATCGAGCAGGCGCGCATGGGGGTGAGGAGCGCGGAGACGCGGCTGGCGGAGGTGAAAGCGGGCGCGCGGGCTCAGCAGCGCCGACAGGCCGAGGAGCAGGTGACGCAGGCGAAGGCCGCACTCGACCTGGCCAGGCAAACCTACGAGCGCCATCAGCGCCTCTTCGATAAGGGCGTTATCCCGGCCCAGCAGCTCGACCAGGTGCGCACACAATACGAGGTGGCGCAGGCGCAGCACAATCAGGCCGTGCAAGCCCTGAGTCTGGTCGAGGAGGGCGCCAGGACCGAGCAGGTGCAGATGGCGGAGTTGGGCGTGGAGCAGGCGAAGGAGCAACTGCGGCTGGCCGAGGCGGCGCGGGACCGGGTGGAGATCGCCAAGCAAGATGTGGCGACGGCGGAGCAGGGCGTGCGGCAGGCGCAAGAGACACTGACGGCGGCGCGAGCCAACCGGCAACAGGTGGCGCTGCGAGAGCGTGATATGCAGGCCGCCGCCGCCGCCATCGGGCAGGCCGCTTCGGCAGAGAAGCTGGCCGCCATCCAGGTCGAGAAGGCGTCCATCTACGCGCCCATCGCAGGGACAATCGCCGCCCGCTACGTTGACCCGGGCGAGGGCGCATCGCCGGGGATGCCCGTGCTCACCATCGTCAACAACGACCTTCTCTACCTGGAGGTGAGCGTGAGCGAGGAGGAGCTGGCGAAGATAGAGGTGGGACGATCCGCCGAGGTCAGGGCTGACGCGGTCCCGGACAGGACCTTCACCGGTTATATCTACGCCCTCAACCCCGCGGTGCACCCCGCCAGCCGCACCGGTTCGGCCAGGATAAGCATCGGCAATCCGAGCCGCGAGCTTCGGGCCGGGATGTTCGCGCGGGCGAGCATCGTGGTGGAGGAGCTTTATGACGTGATCGTGGTGCCACGCGAGGCGGTATTCTCCGAGCAGGGCAAGCAGTTCGCGTACGTGGTGGAAGGCGGCGCGGCGGAGAAGCGTGAGGTCGAGGTGGGAATGGAGGAGGAGGCGCGCAGCGAGATCGTGTCAGGGATAGAGGCGGGCGATCAGCTCGTGGTGCTGGGTCAGCATCTGCTCAAGCAGGGGCAGAGGGTGAAGGTACAGCCCCGGCGCGGGCGTGATGCCCGATGAACCCCGCCCGCTTCTCGATCGCCCAGCCGGTAACAGTGTTGATGGGTGTGCTGGCGGTGCTGGTGGTCGGGACGATCGGCTTTACGCAACTGTCGGTTGACCTGCTGCCGGACATCAGCTTCCCGGTGGTGGCGGTGATCACGGTCTATCCGGGCGCCCCGCCCGAGGAGGTGGAGGAGTTCGTCAGCAAGCCCATCGAAGAGGCAGCGGCGATCGTGGAGGACCTGGAGAGCGTGCAGTCGGTGTCGAGCCAGAACCTGTCCACGGTGATAATCGAGTTCAACTGGGGCAAGGACATGGACTGGGCTGCCTTCGATGCGCGGGAGAAGGTGGAGGCGGTTATCGAGCGGCTGCCAGAGGATGCGCAGCGGCCGGTGATAATGAAGATTGACCCGAACACCGTGATGCCGGTGATGACGCTGGACGTGACGGGGATGGAGGATATGCGACGGCTGCGGGAGATCGCGGATGACGTGATAAAGCCGGAGCTGGAGAAGCTGCCGGGGGTGGCTGCGGTGAGCATCTACGGGGGGCTGCAGCGCGAGATCCGCATAGAGGTGAACTGGGAGAAGCTGAAGGCTCGGAGGCTGCCGATCGCGCAGGTGGAGGCAGCCCTGCAGCTAGCGAACCTGAACGTGCCAGCGGGCTTCACGGTGGAGGGTCCGCGCGAGTTCACCATCCGCACCATCGGTGAGTTCCAGGCCGTGGAGGACATCGGCGAGCTGGTGGTAGCGAAGCGCGGTGGTCAGTTCATTCACCTGCGGGAGATCGCCGAGATCAAGGACACGCACAAGGAGGTGCGGAGTTACGCCCGCCTTAACGGCAAGCCCTCAGTGAGCCTCACTGTCCAGAAGCAGTCCGCGGCGAACACCGTAAGGGTGTCAGATGCGGTGACTGAGGCTCTCACGGAACTGCCCGAGAAGCTGCCCAGGGGGGTAGAGGTCAGCATCACCTCGGACTCGGCGGAGTTCATCAGGGATGCCCTGCACAACCTCTACGCGGTGGCGGAGGAGGGCGCGCTGCTGGCGATGCTAATCATCTTCCTATTCCTGGCGACCCTGAGGGGGACTCTGGTCTCCGCCATCTCGATTCCGCTGTCGGTGCTGGCCACCTTCATTCTGATGTACTTCAACAATATGACCCTGAACATCATCACCATGGGCGGCCTGGTGCTTGCCGTCGGCAGGATCGTGGATGACTCGGTGGTGGTGCTGGAGAACATCTACCGGCACCTCGAGGAAGGGGAACCTGTAGTCGAGGCCGCCATCGGGGGCACTCAGGAGTTGGCGATGGCGATCGCGGCGGTGACCTTCACGACCATGTGCGTGTTCCTGCCGATCGCCTTCGTGGGCGGGCTGGTCTCGACGATGTTCACGCCCATGGCGCTGGTCGTGATGTTCGGGTTGTTCTCCTCGCTGATCGTCGCGCTGACGGTGGTGCCACTGCTGTCAGCGCGCTTCCTGCGCATGCCCGGCGACGATGACGAGCTGAGAGCAGGCGGGTTCAGCCTGCTAAACAGAGCCCTCCGTCTCTGGGGCCGCGGCTTCGAGCGCCTGGCCAGATGGTACCGACGGGCCGTGGCATGGTGCCTGGATCACAGGGCAGTGGTGACAGCCGTTGCACTTGGCGTGTTCGTCGTGAGCGGCCTGCTAATCCGGCAGGTGGGAAGAGGCTTCTTCCCGGAGATGCAGTCCGACGAGATGTCGTTTACCATGGAGACGGAGCTCGGGGCCTCGGTGGAGCACACGAACGAGGTGGCGAAGGTGGTGGAGGGGATTGTGCGGGAGCTGCCGGAGCTCAAGCACGTGCATGTGGCTCTGGGCAGCAGCGGCGAAGCGAGCGGGATGTTCCGCGGCGCAGGCACGGGCACGAGGACGGCACGGTTCACGCTCAAGCTGACCAGGCGCGAAGAGCGGGAGCGAATGCTGCCGGAGATCAGGGAATGGCTGCGCGAGAGGTTAGAGGAGATCCCGGGGGTGACGGTAGCGTTCGAGGGCGGCATGGAGGGCGGCATGGGGGCGGCCGTGGAGGTCACTATTAGCGGCAACGAGCTGGAGGTGCTGAACGAGCTGGGCGAAAAGGCCCTTGCGGCCATCGAGGATGTGGAAGGCGTTTTGGACCTGGACCTCAACTGGGAGCCGGGCAACCCCGAATACCACGTGTTCGTGGACCGGGACAAGGCGGGGCGGCTGGGCCTGAGCGTACTCGACATCGCCCACACCGTACAGACGCAAGTCAGAGGAACACAGGAGCTGACCAAGTTCCGCGAGGCAGGCAAGGAGTACGACATCACGGTGCGCGCCCGCGAGAGCGACCGGGATTGGGTCCAACAGGTGCGCGACACCGATGTGGTAGCTCCCGACGGGTCGGTGGTGCCGCTGAGCGCCGTGGCTGAGGTGAGAGCCGCAATGGGGCCGACGCAGATCAGTCGCGATGAACGGCGGCGGTCGGTCACCGTTCAGGGGGGCAAGACGGAACGGCCGCTGAGTGAACTGACCGACGACATCAAGGACAGACTGAGCGCGCTTGACTGGCCCGAGGGCTACATCTACGAAGTCGGCGGCTCCGCCGAGGACATGGCGAAGGCCTTCGGGGGAATGGGTGTGGCTCTCGCGCTCGGCGTGCTGCTCATTTACATCATCCTGGCCTCGCAGTTCGAGTCGCTGGTGCATCCGCTGGTCATCATGCTGGCGATCCCCCTGGAGGTCATCGGGGTGTTCGGCGCGTTGATCCTGACCCAGACCACGATGACCATCATGGTCTTCTTGGGGATACTGATGCTGACGGGCATCGTGGTGAGCAACGCGATTTTGCTGGTGCAAATGATCAACCTGCTGCGCGAGCGCGGAGTCGAGTTGCGGGAGGCGATCATCGAAGGGGGCCGTATCCGCCTGCGGCCGATCCTGATGACCGCGATAGCCACGGTGTTCGCAATGCTGCCGCTGGCACTGGCCTTCCGCGCCGGGTCGGAGATGTGGCAGCCGCTGGGGATCACGGTGATCGGCGGCCTGATCACCTCGACCTTCCTCACGCTGTTCGTGGTGCCAGTCGCCTACAGCCTGATGGAACAGGCAGCCGGATGGGCGACCCGGCTGTTCAGTCGAGTGTGAGCAAGCCGGCGGCAGTCGTGGGACGAGTGCGGAGGTGAAGCAGGATGTCGGCTGAAGAGCAAGGGGAAAGCACCTTCCTGGTGATGATCTGTGAGACCCTGTTTGCGGAGAGGGTGACGGCGATCCTGGACGAGTTGAAGCTGCCGGGCTACACGCGCTTCGGAGGGGTCTCCGGCATCGGCGAGACCGGCCGGCATGAGGGGACCGCCGTCTGGCCGGGGACGAACACCATCGTCTTCACCGTCCTGCCGGAGGCGGCGCTGGCCGACGAGATCGTGAGGCGCGCCGAGCAGATCATCGCCCAAGAGTACAAGGCACGCCCGGGCTTCAAGGTCTTCGCTCTGCGGGCGGAAGAACTCGTGTAGCGGCGCACCGAGGAAACGCGCAACAGAAACGGCAACGGCAAACCGTAGAGAACGCAGAGGACGGCAACGACGTAGCTGAGTGAACGGCAATCAGAAGACCTGCCACAGAGGCGTGCCGGACGGCGGGGGAAGGGGTGAATGCGGCGAGGAGGCGTTCGAGGTGGCGCGGGGTGGGCCCATTGCCCATTGCCCATTCCCCTTTGCCCGCCGTTACTTCACCGCGCCGGCGGTCAGGCCGCGGACGATGTGACGCTGAAAGAGCAGATACAACGCCATCAGCGGAACCACCGCCACGCAGACGCCCGCCAGGATCGTCCCCCACTGCGCGATGTACTCCCCCTGAAAGCTCAATAGCCCCACCGGCAGAGTCTGATGCACCTGCTGCTTGATGAAGACCAGCGCAAAGGGCAGCTCGTTCCAGACCCACGCGGCCTGGAAGATGGCGACCGTGGCGACCGCAGGCCTGGCCAGGGGCATAAAGACTGACCACAGAATCCGCAAGTGCCCAGCCCCGTCAATGACGGCCGCCTCCATCAGCTCCTCGGGGATGCTGACGAAGTACGCGCGCAACAGCAGCACCGTCAGCGGCAGCCCGAAGGCCACGTACGGCCCGATGATGGCGAGATAATCCCCCACGCCGAGGGCCGCATTAATCTGATAGAGCGGAATGAGCACCGCGTGGGCGGGGATGAGCAGGCCGGTGAGAATGAAACCGAGGATCACCACAGAGCCGCGAAAGCGCAATCGCGCGAACGCATACGCCGCCGGCGCGCTCAGGATAATCATCACGAGCACCGACACGATGGTGACGACGGTGGAGTTGAGAAGGTAGAGGCCGATGGAGCCCTTCCACGCGGCGAGGTAGTTGGCGAACTCCAGCTTCTGCGGCAGCGCCCAGGGGTGGATGCGCAACTCGCGCGCGGGCTTGAAGGAGCCCACCAGAGCCCAGATGATAGGCAGCATAAACACCAGCGCGAGGAGCGCGAAGGCGAAGTCCCTGACAGCAATCGGTAGCTTGCGCATAGTTGCAGCCCCGGCTCAGGCCATCGCCTCCTCCTGGCGCGTCAGGCGCAGGTAGATGACGGTCGCGATGAGAGTGAGGACCAGCATCACCGTCGCAATCGCGGCCGCGTAGCCCATGCGGTCGGCGATGAAGGCCGAGTAATACATATAGGTCGCGAGCACCTCGCTCGCGTGGTTGGGGCCGCCCTGCGTCATCACCCAGATGAGATCGAAGATCTTCACCGAGCCCACCGTGATGAGCAGCGCGTCCACCAGAATGATGCGGCGCATCAGGGGCAGGGTGATGCGCCAGAAGGACTGCCAGCCCGTGGCGCCGTCAATGTGCGCGGCCTCGTAGAGGTCGTCCGGGATGGCCTGGAGGCCCGCGAGCAGAATCATCATATGAAAGCCGGTGTAACGCCAGCCGGAGACGGCGATGATCGCAAAGGTCGCCAGTCCCGGATCGCCCAGCCAGCCGCGAGTCAGAGACCCCAGGCCGAGGCTCTCCAGCAGCTCGTTGAGCGCGCCGAAGTTCGGATCATAGAAGAGCGTCCAGATGAGGCCCACCGCCACCGCCGGCACAATCAGCGGCGAGAAGAAGAGCGTGCGCAACAGCCGGTGCCTGCGCAGCGCCGAGCCGATGCCCACCGCCAGCAGCAACGCCAGCGGGAGCTGGGTGACCAGCGACAGCACTATCCACCAGCCATTGTTCTTGAGGCCGGTGAAGAAGTGCCGGTCGGTCAGCAACTCCTGGTAGTTGCCCAGGCCGATGAAGCGCTTGACGGGGTCAAGGGGCGTCCACGAGTAGGTGCTCAGCACGCAGGTGTGCACGAGGGGGTAGGTGATGTAGAAGGCGAAAACAAGCGCGGCGGGGAGGACCAAGCAATAAGCGGCCAGGGTTGCGCGGCGCATGGTTGTGTTCCGACTTCCGACCAACGGCAAGGCTAACCGCAGAGACGCAGAGAACGCAGAGAACGGCACGAAACCAGCGACGGCAAACGGCAGACGATCGGCAATGGCGATGCAGTGGCTTGCCGTTCCCTATTCCCCATAACCTATTCCCCATCCCCCATCTCCAGCAGCTCGGTCTTCACGATCGTGTAGTCGTTGTCCTGCCACTCGAGGTAGACGATGGCATCGAACTCGCTGGCGGGCGGGCCGACCCAGACCGTGACCGTCTTCCAGTCATCCGAGTGCTCCACCACCTTCGCGACATACTCGGGAGCCTCCCTGACCGCCGCGAGCTTCGCCAGCTCCTCCGAGGGCCCCTCGGTGACAGTCGTGCCGCCGCGCGCGGCAAGCTCCTGCTTCACCTTCGCCTGGCGAGCGCGCATCTCCGACAGGATCTCCTCAGGAGTCATGGAGCCAGCCAGCAGCGCCTGGCAACCGTCGAGCAGCACCTCCGCCACCGAGCGCTCGGTCAGCGTGTCCGTCCACGGGCAAATGCGCGAGGCGCCCTCGACCTGCCTGGCATACTTCTGCAAGTGCTCGTCAGCGTTGTCAGCGGTCACCGCGCCCTTGACCTGCGCCAGCTCCTTGCACTGCCCCACGAAGTACTGCGCGGACTCAACCGAGCCGAGATGGCGCAGGAACTTGATGGCCGCGTCCGGGGCCTGGGTCTTCGAGGAGATGACGTAGCCGTCCGCGCCACCCATCAGCGCCTGCTGATCGCCCCTGCCGCCCGGGACCGCGGGGAAGTTGAACCAGTCCCACGAGTCGAGGAAGTCCTCGGGCGCCTCTCCCCCCTCGCGGAGGCTGTTGAGGATCCAGGTGCCGCTGTAAAACATCGCGGCCTCGCCAGTGTAGAAGAGCGCGCGGGCGTTCTCGCGCGTGGTGGCGTTGGGACTGTCGCTGAAGAAGCCCATCTTCGCGAAGTCGGCGAGCATCTGAAGGCCCCTGACATACCCCGGGTCGGAGTAAGCGCCCGGGCCCAGAGGATCGTAGTCCACATCGAGGCGATCCTGGCCGACGATGCGCTGCCATAGACACGAGACGTAGTGATGCGCGGGCCACTTGACCGTGTTGCCCAGGGCGACGGGAGTGATGCCGGCCGCCTTGAGCTTCCTGCACACGCTGATGAACTCGTCCCAGGTCTTCGGCACCTGGAGGCCGTGCTGAGCGAAGAGCTTCGTGTTGCAGAAGAAGAAGGTGCACTGGCGCAGGAAGGGGATGCCGTAAGTCTCGGCGTCGAAGGTGTAATACCGGAGCGCGTCGGCGGGAATGAGCTTGCGCCAGGCGCCGTCGTCAGCGTCGAGGGCTTCGGTGATGGGCAGCACGTTGCCGCCGCGCACGAAGTTGTGCAGCCACTCGCCGCTCCAGACGAAGAAGAGGTCGGGCGGCTCGCCGGCGCCGATGGCGACGCGGATCTTCGTCTTGTAGGCGTCCGGCTCGACGTTGTTGACGGCGACCTCGATGCCCGGGTTGCTCTCCTCGAAGCGCCGGACGATCTCGTCGAGGGCGGACTTGCGCGGGTCGGTGCTCCAGATGGTCCAGAGTTGGAGGCGGGAGACGGGAGGCGTGAGGCGAGAGGCGTCGTCCTCCGGCTGGGGCTTCGGCGGGCAACCGGTTACGGCAGCGACAAGAGCGACGACGGCTGCGACAGCGACGACAGTTGCGGCCGGCACGACGACGGCAGGGATGCGGAGGCGCATAGTCGTTGGCTCCTCTCAGATCGGGTCGGATGGGTATTCGACGTGCAGGGGTCGCCAACCTCCAGGCGTCCATCGGTTGCCGCGAGCCGTTGGCTCGTTTCCCATTCCCCATCTCCCATAACCCGCCGTTGGAACATTTGACAGGGCGGTCGCGTCACACTAATATCAAGGCGGCGGAGCTATCGAGCGTGTTGTCGGGCTGGAAGCCCGACCTACGCGAATGACTGGATTGCACGGTGACAGTGATTACGAGCGACCGGAGCACAAGCGCTCCGCTGGGTAGATGATGGCCGATTGGTAGAGGTCACGCTGTGATAGCAGTTGCGAGACGCTGGCTCCTGGTGACAGTCTGCGTGGTGATGGTCGCGGCTGTGCCCGCGCACGCCGGCAATCCCGTGCGC
>CBFDBV010000104.1:0-12139 GCA_965603135.1 uncultured bacterium | reverse complement strand
TCGGCGTCGGTCTCGAACGTCACGACCGGACCATCTTGCTCGGACGCCACCTCACCGACAGGCCGCTGTTCGTCGTCCAGGGCAATGACTCGCGAGATGCGCTGAGGGGCGCGGCCGTCGAAGAGCCTCGACAGGTCAAGGCGCACCTGGGCCGGCGGCTGCTCCGGCAGCGGCGTGAGCACGAGCGTGCCGTCCGTGAGCACCAGACGGAACGCCCCGTTCGTTGCCACCGCGCCGAAGTCCACCACCTTGCCCTCGCGGTTGAAGTCCGCCACCTCGTCAGGCCCGTAGTCCTCCGGCCCGAAGCGGATGTTCGTGATCTCGTCGCCCTCGCCCTCGACCATCACCTTGCCCAGCTTGACGCGGGAGGTGCCGTCGTCAGGCCCGTGCAAGCGCAGCCTGCCACCCTGGTAGAGCCCGACCCGGATGTCGTACGCCCCCGGGCCGCACTCGTCCGGGACGGTCACCGTGGTCTCGGTGCGGACCGTGCCGCCCCACGCGGTGGTCGGCGGGTCGGGCGCGTGGTCGCCCTGGAAGGCGATCTTGTCGCTGCGCTTCGACTTCTCGCTGCAGAAGTGCACGAAAGCGTGATACCCCTTGTCAGTCGGGCGCTCGGCGGTCCACTCGTAGGCGATGCGGAACGCGCGGCCGCCGAGATACTCCAGCTCCGCGACCTTCACTGCGATGGGGAACCGCATATCCGGGTCCACGCTGCGCGCGTTCACGAAGAGATAGTCCGGCGCCCGCGCGTAAGCGACGCGGACCCCGTCAATCCTCTCGATGGCGCAAGTCACACCGTCGCCCTCGGCCTGGAAGCCGTACTGCGGCAGCGTATGCCCGGCGACCTGCCACGGCTGCTCCCCCCGGTTGACGTGGACGGTCGTCCCGTTGCTCCACGTGACGGTCTGCCGGTGGAGGTCGCCGTCCGCGAACTCGTGCCCGGTCATCGTCGCGAGCGCCAGCGAGCGCATCAGCGGCTGGATCAGCCAGTACTTGGCGACCCATCCGCGCCCGAAGCTCCGGTGGACCATCCCCGGATTGCCGCAGAGCACCTCGGAGCTGACATAGTCGTCGCTGTAGATCCCGTGCGTGAGGAATGCCAGGCCGCCCTGGTAGCGGCCGCTGTATCCGACCCCGTGCAGGATGAAGCGGTCGTGCCAGACGGCGTTGAACCAGGGGATGCGCTCCCAGTCGGCGCACTCGACGCGCCGGGCGTGCCGCTCGCCCCCCAGCGAGATGCGCAGCATCTGACACTGCCCGCCGTCGAGGTAGCCGATGAGGTGATCGTGGCCGGCCTCGGAGATCTGCGGCGCGTCCTCGCCCAGGAAGTCGCGGATCCAGGCGAAGGCCTCGCCCCAGCAACGCTGCGTCTCGAGCTTCGAGTGATAAGCGCCCTCGCGGTCGTAGAAGTCAATGACCGGCATAGACGTGAACACGTCAATGAAGTAGGCGGTCGGCTCCAGGCTCGGCTTGATGAGCTTCAGGTTGCGCTCGACGAAGGGCTGGATGTGATCGGGGCGCCAGCGGTAGCTCTGCGCATTGCGGCCACGGTTGATCCAGGCCTTCTTCGGCTGGCCGTCGCGCGTGAAGCAGATGTGATCGTAGCTGTACTCCTCCGCGTCCGGGTAGAAGTCAATGTAGTTGTCGTGCGGGCCCCAGAGTATGCCGTGCTCGCGGCAGACCTGGCCGATGCGCTGCATCTCCTCCAGAGAGCCGTAGCGCGGGTTGGGCGGGTAGATGTCAGGCAGGCGGTAGTCGTAGCCCCAGCGCTGCCAGTTGTGCACGAGCAGCATCGAGTCGGTGAGGCCGTAGCGGGCCGCGCGCTGCATATCCTCGGCGATGTCGGCGTAGTGCCCGCCCCAGACATCGAGGACGAACTTGCCGGCGACCTTCGCTACCCCGCCCGCTGGCTCAGGCTGCCAGAGGCGCTGGAGCTTGAGCGCGGCGTCAAAGCAGCCCTTGCGGGAGGGGATGAGGAGCAGGGAGCCGTTCAGGTGCGTGACCAGCGGGTAAGCGCGCTCCGTGGGTCGCGCCTGGCAGTAATCCGGCGGCACGCTCGTGGCCTGGAGCAGTGAGACCCCGCCCTCAAAGTCGCAGCCGAAGTAGCTCGTGGCCAGGTCGTGGCCGCCGGAGCCGGCGCGCAGGTACTCGGGCTCCTCGATGACGTTGCCCGGCCCCAGGTAGCAGCGGCGGGCGGTCTCGCTGAACGGGCCGACGCTGAGTTCGGTTATGCGTTCGTCACAGTCGAAGTCAAAGCGGATCGCCTCGCCCTCAACCCGGACGGTGACCAGGAGGTCGCAGTTCCAGTCGGGGCCCTCGAAGTGATGGGCCAGCTTCAGGGGTCGGCGCGCCCTGCCCGGAGTGCAGGACCGCAGCGCCAGGCTGGACTCGGGCGTGCCCAGGCGCTCGTCGTTGACGCTCACGCGGAAGCCCTCGATGGCGAGGGCGCGGTCGCGGTAGACCAGGACGATGTCAGGGTCGAGGAGACCGCAGTTGCCGGGCCCGATGACGCAGGCGAAGACCTGCTCACCCTCGCCGGCGGTGAACACGTGAGGCTCGCCGTCAGGCTCCTCCCCGCCCAGGACGGCTCGGCCTGCCTCTGTCAGCTTGGCCACGCGCGCCGCTCGCTCCTCAGCCGTGCGCTCGGCCGGCCGCTCGCCGCTGATAATGACCGGGTCGCCCCAGTACGAGGAGTCGCAGGTGGTGTCCAGGTTCGGGCCGGGATGGCTCTCGAGGGCAAGCTCGACGGTCTCGCCCGCGTACGCCGACAGGTCGGCCTCGCCCGGCTCCCAGACCTTGGCGTCGGAGAAGCGCTCGAAGAGCAGCTTCTGCCCCGTGCCCTCGTCGGCCCAGACCCGGAAGAGTACACCGTCGCTGGGCGGCTCCTTCTCCGTGTGATCGCGGATGGCGGTGAAGAACTGAAGCCGGGCGGGCGTTGCGGGCAGGGCGATCTTGAAGACGGTCATAACGGTCCCCACGCCGCCGGTCCAGGGCGGGTGCATATTGATCGTGCGATGCGTGACACCGCCGCGGACGACAGACCTGCCGAGATGCGCGCCGGCACGGCAGCCTTCGACCGCGCCCTGCCAGTTGGGCGGCTGCTCGACCCATTGCTGGTCGAAATATTGCCAGCGCACGACCCAGCTCTTCGCCGAGGCCAGGCGCAAGGCGCCGCCGTCGAGGAGCTTGAGGCTCTCAAGCTCGGCGGCCCCGGTCGGACGAGACGGGAGCTTCGTCTCGATGATCTGCACCGCGTGGCACTCCGTCCGCTCGCCGTCCCTGTCAAAGACGGCGGTCACGTGCAGCGGATAGAGCGCCGAGTACGCGTCTACCGGGCAGATGACGTGCAGTTCCTGCCTCGCCTCGCCCTGCGCGGGGACGGTCAGCGGCATCTGCGGGGCCTCTTGTGTGCGCCAGTCGTCGGTCATACGCGTGCGGAGTGTGACCTGGAGCCGCGCGTCGGAGGAGTTGGTGACTGTCACCATCACGGCCACGGGCGTCTCCGTCTCCGTGATGACCGGGACCTCGCCGATCTGAACGGTGATCGGCTCGACGCTGTAACGCTCGCCGTTGAAGGCGAGGGCGACACAGGCAGCAAGAGCGGTCACGGAAATCAGCAAGGTCATATCGCGCGGTCTCATCGCCTATTGCCCCTTCCTCACCAACCGATGGCAGGCTGCACCGTCCGGCCCAGCCGTTCTTGTCCGTCGAAGCTCCGTAGGAGCCGAGGCGGAAGGCGCCGCGCCTGTCGCGCGGTAGAACCGCGAAACAGGTCACTGCGGCTTCTGTGTCACAGCCGTTCCTGGGCGTACTTGTTGAGGACAAGCGAGACCAGGCCGCAGGCGAAGAAGACCCCCGCGAAGACCTCGAAGACCAGCACGAAGTTGTCGGTACTCACCCCCAGCAGGCTCCCCACCACCACCGCTACCACCACCCCCAGGTCTCGCCAGGTGAAGAAAGCGCCGTGAGCCAGCGGTCGGCGGGCGCGGTCCGCGGAGGCGCCGATCAGAGCTGAACTCACCACCGGAACGCTGCCGTTGAGAAACCCCAGCAGCAGCGCAGTCGCTGCAAGCCCGGCCGGATGGGCGACTAGCACCGGCACCAGCAGGCCCGCCGCGCCCCCGAAGAACCCCATCGCCAAGACCGAGCCGTGACTGACGCGCTCGCTGAGCACGCCCGAGGTGAAGCTGAGCACGAACAGCGCCAGCGGATAGAAGGAGCCTGTGATCCACAGCCAGGCGGCGCCATGTTCGGCCTTCACGAAGTCGCCGAACACCCCCAGTATGAACCCGAAGGTGAGGCCCCCGGCAAAGAGCAGGAAGGCCGCGATGCGCGGCTTGGCCCGGCCCATGAGGGCGACCAACCCCCGCCAGGTCGGCATCTCGGGGACAGCCACCCGCTGCCGAGGCAGGTACACGACCACGATGTTCCCGACTAGAGTGAAAACGGTGGCGGCCACGTACAGCAGATAGGGATGGGTGTCCTGCACGGCCTCGGCGATATTGCCGAGCACGATCACGCCGGCCAGCCAGCCCGCCTGAGTGGCAGCATAGAGAATGCCCATGCCGGTGCCATGTCGCCTGGCGCGATCCGCCAGCGCCAGAATCTGCATGGTCGAGCCCAGCCACATCGCTGCCCCTCCCCATCCCCAAAAGAGAGCGGCCGCCAGCGCCAGGGGATAGCTGGGGACGAAGTAGACAACGACCATCACGGCAGTGAAGACAGCGTACGTCAACGCTCCCACACGAACGAGCAGCCACTCCGGCCATCGCCCCAGCAAGCGCACGTTGCCGAGGCGAAACACCATCATACTCAGATAGACGGCGGCGATGACGAAGGGGCACTGGACTTTGGACCACCCGGTGAACTCGCTCAAGTACCTCAGCAGGAAGTACTGCTGCGCACCGGCGCCCAGGAAGATGAAGAAGAAGGCCGAGGAGAGCAGGATGACATGAGTGCGGACAGGCAGGGCCGAGTCAGCGGGAGCGGTTCCTTCGGTGGACAAGGCGAGGCTCCTTCGCTCAGCGGCTGAAGCGAATCTGCAGGATGTCGCCGTCCTCGACGATGTGATCGCGGCCCTCGACCCGCGTCGCACCGCGTTCCTTGCAGGCGGCCATGGAGCCGAGCGCATCGAGCTGGTCGAAGGGCGTTACCTCGGCGCGAATGAAGCCGTCGTACATATCCGAGTGAACCTTGCCCGCAGCATCGCGCGCGCTGGTGCCCGTGGAGATGGTCCAAGCGCGCGCCTCGTTCTCGTTCGCGGTGAAGAACGTTATGACGTCAAGCAGGTCGTAGCAGGCGCGAATGAAGCGCTCGTGGGCCAACTCGCTGAGGCCGTACTCGGCCAGGAACTCCCCGCGCTCGTCCTCGTCCAGCTCGGCGATCTCGCTCTCCAGCTCGGCGGCGATGGTTATGTGCGAGAGGCCCGCGGCCTCGGCCGCCTCTCGGGCTCCAGCCCCTCGCTCTGCCTCCAGGTCATCCTCCGCAACGTTGAGCACCACCAGCAGCGGGCGCATGGTCAGCAGGCTGAAGCCACGCAGATGGCGCTCCTCATCGGGCTCCAGCGTCATATCCCGCACCAACCCACCCGCGCCGAGCTGCTCGACGCAGCGCTCGAGCAGATGATGCTCCCAGGCATCCTTGTCGCGCTGGGCTTTCTCCTCGGCGTCCAGGCGCTTGACGCGCCGCTCTACCACCGCCAGGTCGGTGATGGTAATCTCCAGCAGCAGCGTCTCCAGGTCCGCGCGCGGGTCCAGAGGATTGCCCTCGTGGTCGAGGTCGCCGAAGCACTGAATGACCAGGGCAAAGGCGTCCGCGTCGCCGACGACCCGGTTCAGATTCTGCTCGCGCGCGGCTCCATCCTCGCCCTTGTGCATAGCCATCAGGTCAACGAAGACGACCTCCGGGTGAGTGAACTTCCCGGAGCCGAAGATCTCCGCGATGCGCTCCACGCGTGCGTCGGGGACCTTGACCACGGCGATCTGCGCCTCGGCGGAGCCGTACTGGGCGTCCTGGGCGGCGCGGCCGGTCACCAGGTTGAAGCAGGTCGTCTTCCCGCTGCCGGGCAGTCCGATCAATCCCACCTTCATGGCTTGGCCCCTCCACTTCAGGCAAAGGGCAAGGGGCAATGGGGCCACCGCAGCGCCGAACGGCTACTACCTATTGCCTCTCGCCCACGGTCTTCCCAAGTACCGCGGTTATTCGCTGTCGGGGGATGGCTCCCTCCCGCAGAACCTGGGGTGGGGCCACGCTGAGGTCAACCACCGTGGAGGGCACGCCCCCGGCGCACTCTCCCGCGTCAACGATGAGGGCGACCTGGGCGCGGAGTCCGTCGGGTATCTGCGTCACCGTCCGAGGGGCGTGGGCGCCGGAGATGTTGGCGCTGGTCACGGCCAGCGCGCCGCCGCAAGCCGCGATGATGCCGCGCGCCAGCTCGCAGTCGGGGAGCCTGAGGCCCACCGTCGGCCGCCCGGCAGTCACCTCATCGGGCACGAGGTCGCTCTTGGGCAGCACCACCGTGAGAGCGCCGGGCCAGAACTCCGCTGTCAGGCCGCGCGCCGCGACGGTAACGTCAACCGCGAGGCGCTCCATCGCGCTGGCCTCGGCGATGAGCACGGGCAGGGCCAGGTCGGGCGGACGCCCCTTGGCGACGAAGACGCGCGCGATGGCCTCAGGGCGGTCCAACGCGGCGGCGAGCCCGTAGACCGTGTCAGTGGGCAGCACGACCAGCCCGCCGGCACGCAGCGCTCCTGCTGCGCCCGAGATCGCCGCCTCTTCACCGACGGCTTCGACCAGGACTGTCTCCGGCTTGCCCGACACCATCAGTGCCCCTTTGCGCCGAGACGACGCGCTCGATGCCCGCATAGTCCTCCCGCACGCTGACCTCGAAGCCCTCAAGAGCCCCCCCGACGAGTTCCACCACCGCGGGTGCACTTCCTCCGCCGACCTCAAAGGCCACCGCCCGCAGGGCCGGCAGCCCAGCGCACTGCGGCAGGAGCCGCCGGTAGAAGCCCAGGCCATCCGCGTCAGGCCCGACCAGCGCCTCGCGTGGCTCGTGGCGCGCAATCTCGGGCTCCAGGTTGTCGAACTCGTCCGCACGCACGTAAGGCGGGTCGCTCACGATCATCTCCGCGCGCTGCCACCATCCCACGGCCTTCAAGGGAGCCAGGCAGTCGCCGTGGGCGAGCGTGACGCGCTGGGACAGATCGTGCAAGGCGACGTTCACCGCGGCCAACTCCAGGGCCGCCTCCGAGAGATCCGTGGCGAGCATTTCAAGGTGCGGCGCCTCGGCAGCAAGCGCGATGGCCACCGCCCCCGTCCCGGTTCCCACCTCGACCAACGAGCTGATCGCAAGCTCGCGCACCAACTCCAGCGCGACCTCCACGAGCACCTCGGTGTCCGGCCGAGGGATGAGCGCGCGGCGGTCGCAGCGGATGGCCTGGCCGAAGAACTCGGTCTCGCCGACGATGTACTGGAGCGGCTCGCGGGCACAGCGGCGCTCGACGGCCTGCTCGAACTTGAGGGCGTCTTCTGCGGCAAGCGGCCGATCGCGGTGCAACGGGAGCTGGGACAGAGGAAGGCTGAGCACATGCGCGGCGAGGGCTCGAGCATCGAAGTCAGGCGAGGGCACTCCGGCCTCTGCCAGCCTCCCCTCGGCTACCCGCAAGGCATCCCGCAGGAGCACAGGACCCTCGCTCACGACGCGAGCAGCTCCTCGAGCTTCTCCTGGCGCTCGTGCTCCTGAAGGGCCTCAATGAGGGGCAGTATCTCGCCGGTGAGGATGGCGGGGAGGTTGTGGAGGGTCAGGCCCACGCGATGGTCGGTGACGCGGTCCTGGGGGAAGTTGTAGGTGCGCACCTTCTCCGAGCGGTCGCCGCTTTTGACCTGCGCCTTGCGCTCGGCGGCCACCTTGCTCTGCTGCTCCTGCTGTATCTGCTCGTAGATACGGGCGCGCAACACGCGCAGCGCCTTCTCGCGGTTACGCCGCTGGGAGCGCTCGTCCTTTGAGGCGGCGACGATGCCGGTGGGCTTGTGCGTGATGCGCACGGCGGTCTCGTTCTTCTGCATATGCTGGCCGCCGGGACCGCCGGCACGGAAGGTCTCGAACTCCAGGTCCTCGGGGCTGATGCGCACATCTATCTCCTCGGCCTCGGGCAGGACGGCGACTGTCGCGGCCGAGGTATGTATGCGTCCCGAGGACTCGGTGACCGGCACGCGCTGGACGCGATGCACCCCGCTCTCATGCTTGAGCGTCCCGTACGCCCCGCCGCCCTTGACCCCGAAGATGACCTCCTTGTACCCGCCCATCTCGCCCTCGTTGACGCTCATTACCTCCACGTCCCAGCCCTGACTTCCCACGAAGGCGGAGTACATATCGAAGAGGTCGCCGGCGAACAGGGCCGCCTCATCGCCGCCGGTCCCCGCGCGTATCTCGACGATGGCGTTCTTGCTGCGCATCGGGTCGGGCGGCACGAGCAGCGCAAGCACCTCGTCGTGCATCTCATCCAGGCGCGCCTGAGCCTCGTCGCGCTCGGCCTGAAGGAACTCCCGCATCTGCTCGTCCTCAGCCTCGGCCAGCAGCGCCTCCGCCTCGTCGCGGTCCCTGAGATAGCCGCGGAACTCCACGAGCTTCTCCACCGCAGGCTCAAGCTCGGAATGTCGCACCGACAGCTCACGCAGGCGCGCAGAGTCGGCGATCACCTCGGGATCGCTGAGCTGCTCCTGCACCTGGTGGTACTCGTCTTCCAGCCTCTCCAACGCCGCGATTACGTCCATCTTGCTCTCTCCGGCTGATAGCTGTTAGCTGATGTCGCGCACGACCTGCCCCGCCTTGCCGATGCGGACCTCCTCGGGGGACGCAAAGCCGTCGGGCAACTCCACCTCCGGCGCGACCGCAGCCAGCGCGTAGATGGCCACCTGCACCTGCTCCGCGTCGGCCTCGCGCGTGGTCAGACGCTCAAGCAGCAGGCCCGGCAGTGCCAGCGCGCGCGCAAAGACACTGTCACGATGGCGACCGGCGAAGTGAATGACCTCGTAGGCGATGCCCGCGACCGGCGGCAGCACTGCCAGCCGCAGCAGCATGCGCAGCCAGAGATCCGGCCACCCCAGGAAGCAGTTGACGATGATCTTGACCGCGATGACCACGAGGATGAAGGCGGTACCGCAGCGCGGGTGCAGGGCGCTGCAGGCCATCGCGTTCTCCACCGTGACCTGCTGGCCCGCCTCCAGGGCATTGATTGTCTTGTGTTCCGCGCCGTGGTACTCGAAGACGCGCCGGATGTAACCGATCAGCGAGATGGCCGCGATGTAACCCATCACCAGCAGCAGTCGAATGACACCCTCGACCAGATTGCGCGCGATCACCGCGCTCAGGTCCTCCGTGGTCGCGCCCAGCTCGCCCGGCCCCAGGATCCAGCCCACCGCATAAGTCGGCAGCAGCACGAACAGCCCAATGCCGATGGCGAGCGCGGGCAGCAGCGTCAGCCAGAGGGCCGCGGTGCCCAGGCTCTGCGGCTTCTGCTCCTCCTCCCCTTTCCCCAGCGCAGGGCTTGCCCTGCGACCGGAGCGCAAGCGCTCCGCTGGGTAGATGGTGGGTTCGGCCTGCGCGCGCGTCTCATCTTCCAGCGCGATATTGCCCGAGAACTGGAGCGACTCCATCCCCAGCACCAGCGAGTCAAGCAGCGCGAAGTTGCCGCGCATCAGCGGCCACCGCGCCCAGCCGTGACGCGAGGAGAAGCCATCTATCTTCCGGCGCCCCACGGCGATGCTGCCGTCCGCGCGGCGCACGGCGGTCGAGTACTCATGGCGGCTGCGCATCATCACGCCTTCGAGCACAGCCTGCCCGCCGTAGAACGGCTTTTCCTCCGGCAAGGTAACCCCACCGAACGTTCAGGCCTCAGCGCCGCCTGGGCGGACTGAGGCCCTGATTGACTGCTCACTGACGTTGCTACTGCTCGGCCTGCTGGGGCGGGGCTGAAGCCCCGCCCTCCGTACCGGCCTCCTCGTCGGCGTAGCGGTCTTGGAGGCCCCAGCGACGTATGAACCGCTCGACGCGGCCCTCGGTGTCAATCATCTTCTGCGTGCCCGTGTAGAAGGGGTGGCAGTTGCTGCACACCTCGACCTTGAGTTCGGCCTTGGTGGAGCGAGTGACCCACGTGTTGCCGCACGCACAGGTCACGGTCGCCTCCACATATTCGGGATGTATGCCAGTTTTCATCTGACCTCCGACCTCCGACTTCCGACATCTGACCAACGGCAAACCACGAACTTCGCGCGCCGTTGGAGGGGCCGAATACCAGGTCGCGGCGTGTGGGACCGAAGTATCCGGCCCACACGTGGGCCGGGGGGGGGGGCGGCGGGGGGGGGGGGCCGGGGGGGCCCTCGGCGCTTCGCGCCGTGGCCCCTGTCGCCCCCCCCAACGACGCGCCGGCCCTCCGTGGTTCAGTATATCAGAAAGGCCCCCGGCCTGCAATGCCGCCTCGGCGAGACGCGGAGGATTGCCGCGAACAAGCGCGCGTGATATAATGCCGCTTCGCTCTGCTGGGCTCAGGGACAGTCACCTAAGGTGACTGTCCCCCGGCTTTATTGTGAAGGGAAGAACGCCTCATGGGCACGCTGCGCATCGAGGGCGCCGAGATCATCATCCCGCTTGAGCGGGACTGCCAGATCCACCACGGCTGGACCTTCGAAGCCGTGGACGGTGAGATCACCTACCTCGGGCCCGCGGGAGCAGGGACAGTCATCCCGCCTGGGCGGGATGACCGTCCCCCCCAGCCCGACTCGTCCGCCGTAGCCTTGGCGAAGGCGGATGAGCTGATAGATGCCAGCGGCTGCGTGCTGCTGCCCGGCCTCGTCAACGCGCACACCCACGCCGCGATGACGCTCTTCCGCGGCAGCGCCGATGACATGGAGCTTCAGCCCTGGCTGGAGGAGAAAATCTGGCCGGTCGAGAAGCGGCTCACCCCCGAAGACGTGTACTGGGGGACGATGCTGGCCATCGCCGAGATGCTGCGCGCGGGCGTCACCTGCTTCAACGATATGTATCACTTCCCCGAGGCCGGAGCGCGCGCGGCCATCGAGACCGGCATCCGCATGTGCCCCTCGGGAGTGCTGCTGGGCTTCCTGCCCGACGCGGAGGACCTCCTGAGGAAGGCGGTCGCGTTCTGCGAGGAGTTCAGGGAAGCCGGTGACGGCCGCATCACGCCGATGCTGGCGCCGCACGCTCCGTACACCTGCCCCCAGCCGATGCTGGAGAATGTCATCGGCGCCGCCGCCGAGTTGGAGGTGCCGATCCACATCCACCTGGCCGAAACCGAGGACAACGTGCAGTCCTCGCTGGACAGCTACGGGCTGCGGCCCATCGAGGCGATGCGCGAGGTGGGGATGTTCAACGTCTTCGTCACCGCCGCGCACTGCGTGCATCTCAGCCAGGCCGAGATAGAGATCATCGCGGCGACCCCGGTTGGCGTCGCGCACTGCCCGGGGAGCAATATGAAGCTCAGCAGCGGCATCGCGCCGGTCTCAGACCTGCTGGCCGCGGGGGCGACGGTCGGCCTCGGCACCGACGGCTGCGCCTCCAACAACAACCTCGACCTGCTGGAGGAGGCGCGCCTGGCCGCGCTGATAGCCAAGGTGCGCACCAACGATCCGACCGCGCTCCCGGCCGAGACCGGGCTCACCCTCGCCACCCGCGGTGGAGCCGAGGCGCTCGGCCTCTCCGACCGCATCGGCACCCTGGAGGTGGGCAAGCGCGCCGACGTGATCCTCATTGACCTGGAGCAGCCTCACCTCTACCCTCGGCACAACCTCGTCTCCCACCTCATCTACGCCGCCCGCGCCGGCGACGTGCGCACCACCATCGTTGATGGGAAGGTGCTCCTGCGCGACGGGGAGTTCACAGCCCTGGATGAGCGCGAAGTCATCGCGCGCGCCTGCGAGAGCGCCGAGCGGCTGTTCTGAGCCCCACGCCCGGTCTCAGGCACCTCGTCCGTCACAGCTTCAGCCGGACGATAGCCCAGGTGGTCAGCTCGGGCACAGTCAGCCTGGCACGGCCCGCTTCGGCGGTGACAGTCAGCTCCGCGTCCACCGCGTCCGGCGAGGCAAGCGTCGCGTGCGCGGGAGCAGCCTCTCCCTGCGCCAG
>CBFDBV010000103.1:0-12189 GCA_965603135.1 uncultured bacterium | reverse complement strand
ACTTGAGCTGCGCGAAACGCCTTGAGGAGGGGACGGCGATCGCCGTCGCGCGGCAGGACGGAAGCGTCGCCTCACTTCGTCTGCGGCCGGCGTTGCGGCGCGCGGCCTACTCAAAGGCGAGCAGCAGCGCCTTGCCGCTCACCGTGCCGGCGACGATGCGCACCCTGGCGTCGCCGGGCACTGCGGCCAGCGCGCTCACAGGCTCTCCGCAGGGCACATAGGCCAGCGGCTGACCCGCGCCATCGAGCACGTGGACGCCGCCCGCCTGGCTCGCCGCGATGACGACCGGGCTCTCATCGCCCAGCACATCGGCGGCAATGAGCGCGCTGATCGGCTCCATCAGGTTCGTGCGCCACCACTCAATGCCCTGCCCCGCTTCATCCTCGTTGAGGGCGTATACGCTGCCCCCACTGGAGCCGAGCAGTATCTCCGCAAAGCCGTCGCCATCGAGGTCGGCCACGACCGGGCCGCAGGCCGTCAGGCCGCCGCAGGGCCTGCCCCAGAGCCGCGAGAACGGCTCGGTGGCGCTGAAGGCCTCGACCGTGCCGTCGCGCATCTCCATGCGGATCGCGCGCACCGGGCCGTCGGGAGTGATCTGCGCGAGCTTCGTGAACTTCTCGCCGTAAGGCCCGCCGTATCGCGCCAGCAGCCCGCCCGCGCTGTCAATCAGATAGGTTGAGCGGCCGTACGTGCCCCCACCGACGCCGATGGCGACCTCCTTGACCCCGTCGCCGTCAACGTCAGCGGCATCCATCGAGATGACGCAGCCGCCGGACTGATAGAGGTGCCACTTGAGCTTGCCGGCGCCATCGAGGCAGAAGGTGGTCCCGAACACGCGGCGGTTCCCGTGGACAAAGGTCTTGGTGCCGACGAGTATCTCCTTGTTTCCGTCACCATCGAGGTCCACCGGGATGACGATGAGCACCTCGCCCTCGCTGGTGATGTGACGGCCGACCCCGTACTCGCCCGGCGCCTGGTTCGTTATCTCGATGCCCTCGTCGTTGAAGCGCCACTTCTCCTTCCCCGCCGCGGTGAGGCAGTAGAGGTTGAAGTCATCCGAGGCGGCCAGCACCTCGACCTGGCCGTCGCCGTCCACGTCGTCCACCGCCACGTCGTTAATGTGCCCCTCGGCGGCGAAGCTCCAGACAAGATCGCCCGCGCTGCTCAGGAGGCTGACCGAGCCGTCCTCGGCCCCGACGGCGACCTCCTGTGCGCCGTCGCCGTCAAGGTCGCCGCAGGCGGCGCAGCGGATGCTGGCGCCGCTCTCATTCGCCCAGGACCAGAGGCTCCTTGCCCGCTGAGGCTCACGGGCGAGCGCCCCCTCTACCGCGGCGGACGCCGCTGACAACTTCTTGAGGTCCGCAGAGATGGCCCGCACCAACTTATCGCGCTCCGCCGCCGCGAGCTGTACCGTCTGCACCTCGCCGGGCTTGACCTCAACCGCAATGGACTCGCCGAGCACCTCGAGCTTGCAGCTCTCCTGCGCCAGGACAGACAGCTTGCCGGCGGGAAGGTCCAGCTCCACGCTGACAGGCTTATCGGCGGCGATGAGCGGCGCGGTCCAGTTGAGGCTGGTCAGGTCGGCCGCACACAGCCGCGTGGGCGTGAGGTGGAACGCACGCGCCCGAATCGAGAGGCTTTCCCCCGCCTGGGTGGCAGGCATCTCTGACTCGCGGGGCAGCACCGCCCCTACCAGCGCCGTCTGCTCCGGCCCGCTCACCACGGCCACGTTGTCGGACAAGCGGGCAATGGTCATCTGCTCCTCGTCGGCCGAGCGGGCGCGCAAAAGATTGATGAAGGTGCGCTCCTCACCGGCGGCAAGCCGGCCATGCTGGCCCTGGGAGAAGACCTGCACCCCTTCGTCCACCGAGGTCTGAATCTGGCAGCCGCCGGCGCTGGCGATGTCGAGTGCCCTGTCGTCGCTGAGTGCGTGGAAGACGCTGCCCTCAAGCTCGCCTGGGCTGGTGCGCCAACGGCACAGGAAGCTGAAGTCGCCCGCCTCTCGCACGCGCATCACATCGGCGACCACGAAGTACCCGCCCTTGAGCCAGATGATGTTGCGTGCCCAGTCGGTGCCGTTGTACTCGCTCATCACGCTCTGCACCAGCCCGCACGAGGGCAGGTCAGCGGCACACTCCAGGCTGCACAGGGTCACGGGCTGCGCGACCATCTGCCCGTCCCGCAGCGCGATGACCGAGTTCTGATACTTCATCGAGCTGGAGCCCCACTTGCCCACGACCAGCCAGGACTTCCCCTGAGCGGTCAGCCGCACGATGGCATTGCCGTCGCCGCCGTGGGAGATGCCGTCGTTGATCCCGTCCAAGCGCAAGTACTCCGCGTCCGGGTCGTACTTCGGGCGCATGCTGAGCACATGGTAGGTCTTCTCGCGCGGGACGTTCACCATCGGCTTTGTGCGCTCGAGCTGCGCGTAGACCGTCTCGTGGATGGGCAGCCACTGAACGCCCTCCAGCCACTCGGTCGGCTCCACCGGCTCGGTCTTGGGCAGGTAGCTCCAGGCCTTGACATACAGTCCGCCCTCGGTCACCTCCGGGTGGAAGTTGTCGCGCCTGAGCAGGACGTTGTTAAGCCACGCCCACTTGCCGTCGCGGTAGAACCACTCGCCCATCTCGTAGGCCGGGCTCCAGCCGCAGTAGATGGACCCGAGGTTGTCGGTGTAGATCAGCGACTGGTGCAACCACTCGCGGGCGGTGCCGCCCGTGAAGTAGTGCATATCGTCCAGGAAGACCGAGTTGAGCATGGTGGTCAGCGGATAGTACTTCGTGTAACCCCCGTTCTCGTCGAAGAAGCCGAAGGTCTCCTTGATGGTGTCCAGGCCGGTCTGCACGCTGGCGAGGCCGGCGTCAATGCGATCCATGGGCAGGTCGGGGTAGTAGGTCTTGAAGTACCGCCCGCCGCGCGTGACGGTGAGGGAGACCTTATGATGGCCGGTCGTAGCGAGGAACCCCGGCTTGAGCTGCGTGATGCGCCCGTGCACGCCCATCCGCGACACGTAGTCATACAGCACGTTGGTGTACTCCAGGCGCAGGTCATCGCTGAACGCCGGATGTTCCTCCAGCAGGTCCCAGTCCAGGATCATCTCGGGGATGATGTACTTGGGGGTGGTGATCTGCCGGTGGGGCTCCCAGCGATAGTACTCCGGGAGCCAGCGCTCAATGCCCTCGGCCAGGACCTCCGCGAACACGTCCTCGCCGGTCAGATGGTACTTGCGGGCGAGGTCCACCAGCCTGTGCTCGGCTCCGTAGGGAAGCGCGCCCTTCTTCTCGAAGCGGCTCCAGAAGTAGTCCCTGACCCCGGGCAGCCAGGCGGCCATCTTCTCCTTGTCCTTCAGCCCGATGTCAATGAGCCGGGGCAGCACCAGGTCCGCGCCGGGCTTGACCAGCTCGCAGAAGCGGTCCACGGCGCGCTGCACGCCCTCCAGGTCGCTGCCGCCCAGCATGATGACGTTCGTGCCCTTCCCCCACGGGTCGCAGACCGTGCGCACCACGTAGCCCTCGGGGCCGGGATACCAGTCATCGCACGCGACGTAGTGGGGCACGTACAGCTCGAAGGCCAGCTTGTTGTTCATCATCTGCCCCAGGCAGATGAGGTGCCGGTCCTTGTCGCCCTCGGCGTACTGGTCATCGGTCTTGACGGGGATCGCCGCGCCCGTGGCAGCCTTGACTTTGTCGGCCACGGCCTGGGAGAGGGGCGCGTAGGCCTTATCCTGGGGCGCGATGATCGTCGCCTGCACCTTGCCAGCCTTGACCAGAGGCGTGTCGGGATAGAGCGGCTTGAGCTTGGTGACGACTTGCTCGGGGACGTAGAGCTGGGGCTGCGCGCCGCACACCATCACACCCATCAGGATCAACGCCACCGCCGCTCCAGGCACCGCGTAGCTCGGCATCGCGCTCACTCCCGGGGCCGTTTTCTTGCAGACACACCGAGGATTTCGCCGTGGGCGGTGGGCACACCTGCCGCCTGAGCGTGGTCAGACCCCAACGGTGTGACCGGATTGCTCGCTCCCCGCCGAGGGGTTGCCCTCGGCGCGGAGCGCAAGCACTCCGCTGGAAAGGCTGCTTGCGACGGCTGGCTCTCAAGGAGTCCTCGCCTTCCGTGACGAAGAAGACATCGCCGAGTGCCCAGCTTGCAGCTTGAGGCTCTCCGAGGAGGCAGGACCAGAATGCGACGCTACCGGACGTCTGCAATTGCCGTGCTGCTTGCGGTCGTGTTCACCGCGGCGGTCCACGGCGCGGCATACGTCACTGTCGGCCCGCCGGAGGTAACTGACGTAGCCGGCGGCAAGCAATTCGTGCAGACAGTGACCCTCGCCAACGAGATCGCCAGCTACACGCTCAGCTACGACATCACTCAGGATCCCGAGAAGCCGGACGAGGTATCCTCCGGGCAGTGGGCGTGGACGGTGGGATACATATCCCTTGGCATGACAGAGCCGTCCATGCCCAACTGGTACTACCAGGGGTTCTTCAACTGGTACTTCGATGAGGAGAGCCTGCACAACCGCCCGGCCAAGCTGCGCGTGATACGTCAGTCCGGCGAGGATGGGATGGTCGAGTACCTGTGGGACACGCCCAAGGTCAGGGCCTCCATCCGCTTCGCGATGGTCGGCGGGAGCGACAAGCTGCTGGTGTTCGGCAGCTACGAGCCCAAGGAGCCGGTGGGCCGGAGCTACCTCAAGTTCACGTGTTACCCGGCATTCTTCCCGGAGCCGCGCCAGCGTTCCGTCACTACCGCTCTGGGGACGCGGCTGCCCGGCGAGGTCGTGAGGCTCGACCTGGCTCAGGAGCGCTGGATACTGTACGAGGATACGAGCGAGGGACGGCCGGGCTCCGGCTCGGCCGGGATGCTGATAGGAACCCCGGAGGCCTTCGCCTCCGTCGAGGTGCCGGTCGGGGCGTACGGTATCACGACCACGCTCGAACTCGCCCCCGACCAGCGCGAGTTCGCCCTCGCTCTCTACGACTTACCCAGCCTGCCTGACTACCGCGTGACGCGCGAGTACTTCCGCGAGGTCGCCACGGCCGAGGCCGAGGCGCTCGAGCAGATGGCGGCCGGCGACCTTGATGAACCGCTGCCGCCGCTACCGACGGACCCGGAGCGCGTGGCCGCCCTCGTCAAGGCGGGCGAGGAGATGTTCGATCGCCCCGCCGAGACCTGGCGGCCCGATCCTGAGACGCTGCCGTTCTCGTGGGTGCGGGAGCTGCCGGGCGAGCCGCTCAAGACCGTGCTCTTCTGCCCGCGCTGGGCCGCGTGGGAGACGATGGAGCTTGCCCGCAGGCTGCCGATGGAGGTGCAGCACCTGTACTTCGACAGGTACAGCATACTCACCTCAACGAAAGCCTGGCCCTATCGCACCGCAACGGGGATCGGGCCGATCCCGTTCGGCATCGCCGCGCGCAAGGCGGCGTCGCTCGCCACCGACCCCGAGGCAGAGCTTTTCCTGTGCGCGGGAGTGTACGCGGAGGCAATACCGGGGGTGAGCCGAGCCGGCATCACGGCGCAGGTCAAGGAGGGCAAGGGCTTGCTGCTTGTGGGTCCGACCCAGGTGTCGAGCGGCTGGCCCAAGGACATGTTCGAGACCGAGGAGCCCGAGGTTGCCGAGGACATTCTCGCCTGCTTCGACTGGGAGATGATCCCGGGCTTCCGCGAGGGCGAGCGGGGGCGCGTGGGAGAGGGGCCGCCGCTGAAGGTCTACCGCTACGGCGAGGGGCGCGTGGTCGTGCTGACCGTGAGCCTGCACAACTTCAGCTCCCTGGTGCCGCGCAACGAGGTGTCCGAGGGCAACGAGGGGGCGATGGACCGGGCGCTGGCCCTGTGCGCGAGGGCGGCGCTGGCCGCGGTGGGCCGCGAGCCGGCCTGCAGCCTGGACCTGCGGCCTGACGAAGGCGAAGGCACACGGCTCCCGGTGGCCATCACGCCCGCCGCCCCCGCCGGCAGTACTTTGCTGGTGCGGGTGCAGGATGACCTCGACCGAGTCATTGACACCCGGGCGCTTGACCTGCCCCTGGCCGAGGGACGCGTGGAACTACCTGTGATCCCGCCTAACCGCCAGTGCTTCCTGGATGCGATGGTTCGCGATGCCGAGGGCCGCTGTCTGGGCTTCGCCTCAGCAGCATTGCCTCGGGTGGAGGGACCGACCATCACGGACATCTCCATCCAGCCCTCGACGCTCAGCCACGAGGTGTCGGTGCCGATGGTTGACCTGCCCGCCGGTGGCGAGCTTGTGTGTTCCGCCACCGTCGAGAACGCCGAACAGCTTGCGGGAGCGCAACTGACCTGGGAGGTCCGCGATGCCCTCGATCGGGTCCTGGCCTCGGCAATCACGCCGGCTCCGCCGGCCGGTGTCAGGGTCACGGCGACTATGCCGGCGGGCCGGCCCGTGACGGTCTGTCATCGGCTGGACATCAGCCTTGAGGTCGGCGGTCGAGTCCTGGACTTCGCGCGGCAGCGTTTCACGATGAGGGTCCCGTATCCCTACGACGATTTCACAGCGCTGATGTGGACCACCGTCGGCGGCGCTCCCCTGCTGCGCCGCACCGACCGCTTCTGCTACGAGTGGGGCGCTGATATGGGCGACCTCGCCAACACGCTCCGCGCTGACGACGGGACCGCCGCGCGCGAGTACAGTCTTACTGCGCGCTCGGGCCTGCGCCTGGTCCCCTACGTTACCCGTATCTCCGGCGAGGCGAACCAGGACAATGAGCGCGTGCCGTGCCTGCACGATCCGGCCTACCTCGATGCCCAGCGGGAGTGTCTGACCGCGAACTCCCGCCAGGCGGCCCCGTACCAGCCGGCCGCGTACACGCTCGGCGACGAGAACTTCCTGATGCGCGCCAAAGGCGAGTGCTGCCACCGACCGGAGTCGGTCGAGGCTTTCCGCGCGTGGCTGGAGGAGAAGTACGGGAACATCGCCGCCCTCAACCGCAACTGGGACACCAACTACCGGAGCTTCGCGGCCATCGAGGAGCCCATGCTCCTCGCCGAGGCCGCCGAGCAGCAGGTCAGCTTCGCGCCCTGGCTTGACCACAAGGTGTTTATGGACGACGCCTTCGTCGGCACGCACGAGCTGTTCGCGGACATCATCCGCGCGCAGGACCCAGGCGCCAAGGTGGGCTGGGACGGCATCCTGTCCTACCACTGGGGCGCGGGCTATGACTTCACGAAGCTGACTGCGAACCTGGAGCTGAACCAGACGTACACGGGGCAATGGCTGCAAGGCGAGTTCGTGCGCTCCTTCAAGCGCCCGGATGCGCTGACAGGCAAGTGGGGCAACCGGGTCGCCGACAACGAGGCCGGCTGGTCGGCCTTCCCGTGGGACTGCCTGCTGAAGGGTGACAACTCCGTGTGGTGGTGGACCTCCTGGGGCTGCGACTACACTCCCTTCAACCCCGACCTGTCGCAGAACAACTTCGGCCGCTGGTTCTTTGCGGCCGCGCGCGAGACCACGGCCGGGCCGGGCAAGCTGCTGCTGCACGCCGAACGCGACGACTCTCGCATTGCGGTGCTGTACTCTCAGCAGGACCTCTTCGCCGCGGCCATCGTGGGCCAGCTCGTCGAGGGCGCCGCCTTTGCCGGCGACAGGAGCTTCCTCAAGGAGCATGAGGCCATCCTCAAGGGCATCAAGGACCTCGGCTGTCAGTTCCGCCACTTCTCGGTCCCCAACCTGGAGCAGGGGAGGATACCGCCTGATGACTACCCCGTGCTGATTCTGCCCTGTGCGAGCTGCATCTCGGACGCGCAGGTTGCCGCCCTGCGCGAGTTCGTCGAGGCCGGCGGCACGCTGGTTGTGGACGGCCGAGCCGGCTTGCTTACCGGCGACGGAGTCATCCGTCAGACGCGTGCGCTTGATGAGATACTCGGCGTCGAGGGCGTCGCGGGCATCGAGGGCTTCAAGCAGGCGTCGGTAACGGCCGAGGTCGCCATCGAGGGGAGCCTCCGCGGTCTCGTCGCGAGCCAGGCCCTGCAGCTCGAGGTCTTCGAGGTTGAGGTGCTCGAACCCGGCTTGAAGACGACTACCGGCCAGGCGCTCGCCGAGGTCAACGGCGCGCCGATCCTGATCACGAACAGGCTGGGCGACGGCTGCGCCATCACGCTGAACCTCGCGCTGGTGTCACTCCCGGGCAGTCGCATGGAGGAGGACACAAAGCCGCTGCACGAGATCATCTCGGCGGTGCTTCATGGCGCCGGCCTCCGGCCTCCCTGTCAGTTGACCTGCCCGGACGGCGCCCGCCCTCGATGCGTCCAGCAGGTTCTCTTCACCGACGGCGCGCTGCGGTATCTCGCTCTCCAGCAGGACATCCTGCTGCCCGGCCTGCCCGACCAGCAGGCTCACGTCACCTTGCCGGCGCCGGCCATCGTCTACGACCTGCGCTCCGGCGAGCGCGTGGGAGAGGGGCAGGTCGCCGAGTGGGAGGTCACGCTCTCACGCGGTGGCCCCCTGGTCTACTCGCTTCTGCCCTACGAGGTCACCGAGGTCATCGCCGAGGCCCCGGCCTCAGCCAGCACGGGCGGGAGCGTGCCGGTCAAGGGCCAGGTCAAGGTCTCTGCCGGCGCTCCGGGCTACCACGTGGTGCGCCTGAACGTCTACTCTCCGGGGAGCGAGACACCTCACCGGCAATACTCGCAGAACCTCTCGTGCCCGGATGGCAGCGGCGCCGGTGACATTCCGTTCGCGCTGAGCGATGAGAGGGGCGAGTGGCGGCTGGAGTTGCGCGACGTGGCCTCCGGGGTGACCGCCGTCCGCTCGCTGCTCCTGAAGTGAGTGACACGTCTGCGATGCCATCTCAGTGGCCCGTTGCCGCGCACAGCGGCAGGGATTCACGCCGCGGACGGCTAACCTGATGCCGCCTATCATAGCGAGCATTGCTCGGAGGGCCGCAAGATGATGCGAACATGCTTCTGTCTGCTAACGATCCTGCTTGTCGGGGTGAACGCCATGGCCGCCGATCCCATCGCCGTGTCCGCTCAGGAGGCGCATGACTGGCTGCTGCACGTCATTCCGCTGCCGAAGCAGGTGACCCTCGACCGCAAGGTCGTTGTGCCCGTATCAGACATCACGATTGCTATGGAGGAGCAGCGTGGTCTGGCGAAGACCATCGAGGCAGCCGATCTCGCTCAAGAACTGTTAGAACCCAGCGGCCGGGACGTATTGCCGTCGCCCGCGGAGGCTGATTTCGTCATCGTCGTCGGGGTGCTCGACGAGCGCGGGCTGGTGGACGGTCGCCAGGTCGAGGGCGCCGAGCAGCTTGAAGGCGTGAAGAACTCCGACCAGGCCTACCTCATCCGGCCCCTCGACGAGAAGACGCTCGTGGTGACCGGCCTTGATCCGAAGGGCGTGTTCTACGGCCTCAAGACCCTGCGCCAGCTTATGTCGCCGACCTTCGAGGGCGAAGGCGAGCAGTGCACGGTCGAGATCCCGCTGGGCACCATCCTTGACTGGCCCGACCTGGCTGAGCGGGGCGAGTGGGGCGGGAGCGCCAATCGCGACATCGAGTGGTTCGCCGACCGCAAGATGAACCTGTGCGAGAGTCACTGCAAGAGCCTGAAGGTCACCGAGGAGGGCAAGGGGGTCGCCGAGTTCGACAAGACCCTCATCGCCCGCGGGGCAAACTGCGCCGTCAAGGTGGTGCCCATCATCACCCATCTCGATCAGTTGCAGCGTACTGGCCTGTTCAGGGTCTTCCCGCAAACGCTCGGCGTCGGCGACCCGAAGAGTTGGCCGTACGGGGGCACCACCGTCAAGCCCGCCTGCTTCTCGAAGCCCGAGACCATCCGGGTGCTGGCCGACTGGATGGTCTCCCTCGCCGAGCAGCCGGAGATCACCGACATCAACGTCTGGCTGAGCGAGCACCACGTCGCCTGCGAGTGCGAGCAGTGCAAGCAGAAAGGTCAGTTCGCCCTGGAGGCCGAGGCCATCGCGCGGGGCTACGAGCTTGCCAGGCAGGCGCGCCCCGACATCAAGCTGCGCGTGCTGCTCACCCAGGGAAGCTACGAGTTCAACGACCAGGTCATCGCGACCCTCCCGCGCGAGATCGGCATCACCTACTACGACGGCGGCAAGACCTACGATTCCTCGCGCAACGAGATGATCTACCCGCTGCTGGAGGAGTACGTCGCGGGCGGCGGCTGGCTGGGCTGCTACCCGCAACTCGACGCCTCGTGGCGCATCGTGTGCCCGTGGAGCGGCCCCCAGTTCATCAAGTTCCGGATGACGGAGTTCGTGGACGACGGGCTGGAGTGTCTATGCGGCTACGCGACGCCGGACAACCGCTTCTACGACTTCAACGTCAACGCGGCGGCGGAGTGGTCCTGGAACGCCCACGGGCGGGACGAGCGCGAGTTCGCGCTGGCGTACTTCACCAAGAAGGGCGTGGCGGACCCGAGCAAGGCGGCCGACTGGGCAGTGATGCTGGGGCCGGTGGGCTGGGACGTCTACGGTGCGCGCGTCCCGTACAGTTGGTTCTTCGGTGGCGCCGCCAGGTCCGTGGCCGCCGGGAACGTCCCCGCTCTGGGCGGCGGGCCCTATCGCTACATGCCCGATGAAGACCACATCGCCGGCGACCTTCAGACTTGCGCCGACGCGATGAAGCTGGCCGAGGAGGTCGGCGATCCCGCGCTGATCGCCGAGACCCAGGCGATTGAGGGCTACGTGAAGATGCTCGAGGCCATCCACGACCTGGGCCAGGCCATCGGCAAGAAGACCGAGCTGACCGACGAGGAGAAGCAGACGGTGTCGGGACTGATGGCCGCACTTGACGCGGCGACGAGGCAGACCGCCGAGGGCCTGCAAGCCTGGCAGCAGGTCGTGGCCCCCGACTACACGGCCGGTCGCTTGGCGGACACCGTCCAGGTGACCGAGCAGACCTGCGCGGACATCGGCAGGTTCCTGGCCGGCTTCGGCATCGAAGACCCGGGCAGGCCCTACCGCAAGGTCGTCGCCGGCGCGTGGAAGACCGAGGACTTCGACGAGGACCAGCGCATCACCAAGCAGTGGGAGGTCACCGACCTGCTGACAGAGCCGGGCACGTACAAGCTGCAGTTCGTCTACCGGCGCGGCTGGCACGGACTGCGCATCTTCAAGGCGTCCCTGGTCAGCGCGTCTAAGGATGATCCCGAGGCGCTCACTCCGGTCGCCACGGACGAGCACGAGGGCAGCGCAGCTCACAAGAACGTGGCCAACGTCTACGAGTTCGAACTGACCGACCACGATGCGGAGCTGCGCTACTTCGTGGTGGCCGACATTCGCGGCTGTCCCAAGGACAGCCCGCCGGGAAAGCAGGGCTGCGAGGGCGAGGTTCTCTTCTGGAAGCAGAGGCCGGAGTGAGCGACGCGTCAACGGAGGCGTGAGCACGTGGGCAGCTTCACCCGCTTCGTACTGTCTGGGCTGATCGCATCAGCGTCCCTGGCCTGCGCGGGCGGGGACGAGGTAGTTCTGCCGTTGCCTAACGCTGGCTTCGAGGACGGCCTGGAGGGCTGGGAGATCCCCGAAGGTGAGGGGATGTCCACGCTCTCTGACGAACAGGCCGCAAGCGGCAAGTACTCGCTGAAGATCGTGGACACCCACCCCGAGAACGGCTCGAACGTGCACGCGACGCGGGTGCCCATCAAGGGGGCGGGCGCCTTCGAGTTGCGCGGCAGGTACTTCCCCGTCTCCGGCTCCGGCCTGGGCGTCTACGTGCGCGTCTACGATGAGGGCGGCAACTTCCTCAACTCGGACACCTCCCACCTCGTCGGTCTCGGCGGCACGGACCAGAAGTGGCGCTCCTTCGCGCGCCCCTTCTTCACCACCGACCAAGCACGGTCCGTCGAGCTTTGGGTTCACAGCTACAGCCACGCGAAGGTCGAGGCCTATCTCGACGACTTCCAGTTCGTCTCGCTGGGGGACAAGGGTATGAAGCCGCCGTGGCAAGGGCAGTACAAGATCAGGCCGGAGGAAACCGACCGTCTCACGCCGGCGGATGTCGTGGGCCCGGACGGCATCGTCTATCCCAACTGGACGAAGTGCGGCGTGCAGGGCGGGATCCCGGAGGTGGAGGCCTTCACCCGCATCGAGGACTTCGGCGGGAAGGCCGACGATGACGCCGATGACTCCGAGGCGCTCACGAGCGCCTGCCAGGCTGCTGGCGAGGCCGGCGGCGGCGCGGTGCTGCTGGCTGAGGGAACGTACTACCT
>CBFDBV010000102.1:0-12200 GCA_965603135.1 uncultured bacterium | reverse complement strand
CAAGCAGTGGTTCCGCGAGGTCTTCAACTTCCGCCAGCAGTTCCTGCACTTCGCCCTGCCCAGCAAGAGCGGCCTCTTCGACCCCGAGGCCGAGGCCTTTCACTTCGAGGAGGTCCTGGCCCGTGACGCTGAGATGTTCGGCGGGATTGACTACCTCCACCTCTTCGACTGGGGCTGGTCGGAGAAGTCCGGTCGCTGCGGGGACTACGATCACTACGACCAGCTTGGCAGCCTGGAGAAGTTCCGGGAGGCGGTGCAGGCGACGCAGGCCGGCGGCCTGCCGGTGGGGCTGTACATCGAGGGCATGCTGGTCAGCCCCCAGGCAGAGATCGCCGAGCAGGCGAAGCAGTGGGAGATGCGGCGCGAGGACGGCACGCCCAACCCCGCCTTCGCGCCGAGTATGAATATGTGCTCGAACCACCCGGGCTGGCGCGCCTACGTGGCCGGCGTCTACGGGCGCGTGCAGAAGGAGGTCGGCAACCGGGGCTTTTACATTGATCAGTACGGTTTCGCGAATCCGGGCAAGGTCTGCTGGCGGGAGGACCATCCCCACCCTCGGCCGGCGGGGCCGACCTACGGCGAGCTGCTCACCACCCGCGCCGTGCGCGAGGCCATCGAGCCCACCACCGCCCTTTACACCGAGGAGACGCCCTGCGACGTGACCTCACAGTACCAGGACGGGAGCTTCACCTACAACATCCGCCGCGCGGATGACCGCACCTCGCCCACGCACCTGAACCTCTTCCGCTTCGTCTTCCCCGACTTCAAGACCATCGAGATCATCGTCTGCGACCGGCCGCTGGGCACGAACCAGGAGGCGGTCAAGCGCGTCTTCTTCAACGGCGAGGCCATCTGGCTGGAGGGCATCCCGGACTACTGGTTCGACGCGCGCGTGCGGGCGCTGCTCGCCAGGACGCACAGGATCCTGCGCGAGAACCGCGACGCCTTCACCTCACTCAGCCCGACGCCGCTGGTGCCCACGCTGGCCGGGGACCTCTACGCCAACGAGTTCCCGTGCGAGCGCGGCACACTCTGGACGCTCTACAACACGGGTTACGCCACTTACCGCGGGCCGGTGATCGAGGTCACGCATGTGCCGGGCGCGCGCTACGTGGACTTGTGGAACGACCGCGAGCTGACGCCGAGCATCGAGGGCGAAACCGCTGTCATCAGCCTTGGGTTGCCGCCACGGGACGTCGGCTGCATCGCGCAGTGGCGCTGAGGTTCCGGGGATGCGAGGGTGGTCAACGGATGAGAATCGGGGCTCCGGGAGAGACCCAGGACAACGAGCTGCGCGTGCACCTCACGCCGGAGGGCGCCAGGCGGCTTGTTGAGGCCGGCCACGAGGTCGCGGTTGAGACGGGCGCCGGCGCCGGCAGCGGCTTCCCGGACCACGACTACCTCGCGGCAGGCGCGACCATCGCCAGCAGCGCGCCCGAGGCCTGGGCTGCCGACCTCGTGGTCAAGGTCAAGCAGCCCTCGCGCGAGGAGTGCGCGCTCTTCGCCGACGGCAGCGCGTACTTCGGTTACACGCACACCGAGGAGCGCCCCTGGCTGGTGGCGGCCTTCCTTCGGCACGGCATCACCGCCATCTCCTGCGAGCGCCTGGGGATGCAGGACGGCGCCCGGCCCGACGCGATGAAGGGCATGGGCCGCATCGCGGGCCATATGTCGGTCATCATCGGCGCGCAGCTCTTGCAGAGCGTTGACGGTGGCCCCGGCGTGATGCTCGGAGAGGTGCCGGGGCTGGCGCGGCCCCGGGTGGTCGTCATAGGTGGTGGCGCGGTGGGCGCCACTGCCGCGCAGGCCGCCGATGCGCTCGGGGCCGAGGTCACGATCTTCGAGTTGCACGAAAAGCGCCGAGCGCAACTCAGAGACCTGCTCCCGGCAGTCACGGTCGAGCCGCCGGAGCCGGACCTCGTGGCCGCGGCCGTGCGCGAGGCCTGGTCGGTCATCAACGGCGCGACCGTGCCGATGGACTCGGACGTGCACGTGGTCACCCGCGAAATGGTGCGAGAGATGAAGGACGGCGCGGTGATCGTGGATGTGACCGCGAGTGCGCGTGGGGCCATCGAGACCAGCGTGCGGGAGACCACGCACACTGATCCGACCTTCATTGAGGAGGGCGTGGTACACTACGTGGTGCCGAACATCCCCGGCGTGGTACCACGCACGGCGACGCTGGTGTTCGAGGCCCAGACCCTGACCTACCTGCTCAAGCTGGCGAATATGGGCATTGAGGCCGCGCTGGCAGACGATCCGGGCCTGGCCGCGGCCCTCCTGTGCGGGGACGGCAAGCCGGTCGCCCCGGACATCGAGGAGATGGCGAGGGCACGCCCGGGAGAGTGAGGCGCGGCGCCCTTACATCTGCACCTCGTAGATGTTCACGCCCAGCGGCTCGAACGCCGCCTCGAACGCGCCGTCACCGGCCACCTTGATCTCTTCGCCTGCCACGGCGATGCTCCGGGGGCGGTCGGCGAAGCGCACGGTTGCGGCGACGGGCTCCTCGGCATCGTTGACCATGAAGAGATAGACCGTCCCCTCGTGGCTGCGGAGCGTCCAGTGAATCGCCTCCGGCCCCTCGACCTCGACCTCCGGCGTCGGCTCGACGGTCAGCAGCGCCGGCGCGAAGCTCTTCACCTCCTCCGCCATCCGCTTGACCTCCGGCCAGCGCTCCTCAAACGGGACGCCTTCGGGCCGCCGCAGCTCGAACCACGCGTAGTACACCAGCCCGTCGGCCCCCTCGCAGATGCACTGCCACGTCATTGAGCGCATCTCCTCGAAGGTCGGCGCGCGGTGCCTCCTTTTCCTCTCGGGGTCGCTTCGGTCGGCCTTCGCGAACACCTGCGGCACCTGCCACAGAGCCCGCGCGTCCTCGACTGCCTCGCGCGTCAAGCCCGTCCACTGCCCGGCCATGCTCGGCGGGCGCTGCGGGATGGGGTACGGGTCAGTGCCGATGGCGTCGAAGGTCTTGACGTAGTCGCCGACATCCCTCACCTGATACAGCACCACCCAGGTCGGGTGGTGAGGGTCCTCCTCTTCGACCCAGCGCTGGTGCGCTTCCAGCCGGGGCAACACGGACAGCGGCAACTCATCGTTGAGATACCATGCCAGCAGCGCCGGATGGTCCCGGTACTTGCGCACCCGCTCCCGCACTGCTGGCTCCTCATCGGCCTCGGACTCGATGAAGCCTGGACACCACCGCGTCCCGTGGTAGAAGTCCTTGATAGAGTAGATGACCTTCAGCCCGAAGCGTTCTATGAGGTCCATCTGCTCCTCATTGGGTCTGCCGTAAGGCATCAGGCAGTTGAAGGGGCTGTCCGCATAGACGCTTAGTTCCTCCTCCTTGACGCTGCCCCAGTACATCCCCAGCGGGAAGAACGGCTCGCCGTCCAGGATGACGCGGTTGTGCTCGTCCACGAAGCACCTGGGCATCTCTCCCGCCCGGCGCTCAAGTCGGTACACGTCCTGGCACAGCACCTTTCCCTCGGCCTTGTCAACCAGGTCAGCCGTCAGGCGGTAGCTGCCGACCGCGAGTTCGGGCAGAGGCAGCCGCAGGCGGAGAGGCTCGTCGTTCACCTCATCCACCGTCTGCTCGGCGATGGCTTTGTCGTCGTCCTCGGCAGTCAGACGCACCGCGACGCTGACCGTCTCCGGGCCTCCGTCCAGGTCGTCGAAGACGAAGCTGACTCGCAGGTCGGCGTGGTCCGGCCCCTCGTCGAGTATCCAGCCGCGGTATGAGGGCTGCACCAGCACACTGCGCATCGGCCGCTCGTGCACCCGCCGTACCGACACGTCGTCCCACCATGCGGCGCCTGTCATCCCCTTGCGCACATAGCAGGTCACCGAGCAACTTGCCGCCTCCTCAGGAATCCGCGGGCTGATGCCGCCGACCTCGGTCCACTCAGGTGTGTCGCCTTTCTTGCCCGGAGGGTAGTGGCCGCCCAGGTACTTGCCCTCACCGTCGGACCACTCTACGCACACCGTCGCGCCCGAATCGGCGCCCTCTACCCCTTCCGTCTTGACCCATGCCTTGACCTCGTACAAGCGCCCCGGCGCCAGGTCAATCTGCTGACCACACAGGACGTAGTTGTCGGGGTCGTCGTTGACGAACTTGAGTGATCGCTCGCCGCTGCGCGCCGTGGTGTCATCGGAGCTGTACACGGGCGCGGCGGCAGCCCAAGAGGTCAGCTTGCCATCCTGGACTTCCTCGAAGCCCGGATTCTTCACCAGGTTCTCGCCGATACCTACGCCCCATTCCTGGCCGTAGGCCGCCAACACGGTCAGGCAAAACGCCGCTACTGTCATGCCCCTCATCACAGGCCCGCACTTCCCTTCCCGCAGACTCTCTCTCGCGATCATCGGCAATCATACACCGCACGCGCCACGGGTGCAAGAATGCGCCCCTCGTTCGGCCCCTCGGCACAACATCCACCCAGCCGAGGGCTTGCCCTCGGCGCCCTTACCCTTTCCCATCCCAGCGCAGGGCTTGCCCTGCGGGCGGAGCGCAAGCGCTCCGCTGGGGGAGAATAGCCGGTCGCTCAGGATGCCCGGTGCAGGGCTCCCGCCTCAGGCGAGGAAATGCGACAGCACAGCCAGTGATCTCGCTGGGGAGCATGCACCCCACCCGGAGGTAGGCTCTCATGAGTCGCGCTCGATCCACCTTGCTGACCGTCGTCCTCCTGCTGACCCTTACGGCGGCCGCGCACTGCCAGCCGTGGCCGCGCGTCGAGCAGCCCGCCCAGGGCGTGACCATCCTCTACGACGACTTCGGCGACTGGGGCGGCGGCTCCATGGGCACCTCGCACCAGGTCAACCCCAGCTACCAGGTGCGCAAGACCATTGACCTGTCCGGGCTATCCGAGGGCGTGCTGGCGGCGGGGAAGGAGGGGCGCCTGCGCGTCTTCTTTGCGTGTCAGGACTACTCGTGGGCCCTGCCCAACATCGAGTGGAACGGCCTGGACGAGAGCTTCGAGTTGCACGTCAACGGTCACGTGCACGCGTACCGCACCGCCGAGGTGTCGCACGCGCGCGCGGGCAAGGAAGACAAGATGGCGTGGCAGTGGTACGACTTCATCATCCCGCGGGAGGAGCTGGTGGCCGGCAAGAACCTCTTCCTCTTCAGCAAAGCCGCCAGCGACAAGCCGAGGAATGACGATTACATCTACGTGGGCATAGACAACACCGAGAGCCACGGCAACAGCGAGATGAGCGACGATGGCGGGGCGACCTGGCGCAGCGAGAAGCTCAACGCCATTGACGCCACGGGAGAGTACATGGTGCGCCTGGTGCTCATCGCCACCGAGCTGAGCGCATCGGCGACCTGGCGGCCCGGCGTCTCGGATGGCCTCGATGATCCGACGGGGCTCGTTGGCTACGCTGAGGTCAGCAGGGAGGAAGTCACGGAGAACGGCGCGCGCCTGACGCCCGGCGCGGCGGCCATGCTGGAGTTCGACGTCCACGTGATTGATGGCGTCAAGCCGGTCTCCGCCGAGGTTCAGTTCGCCGGCGCCGCGCCGACCGTGTCCTGGGCAAGCCGTGACGGCGATGCGCTGGAAGCCGAGACCACCGTTGCGGACGGGAAGCTGACCTCCACCGTGCCCGCGAAGCTCGACCGGCCGGCGCAACTCACGCTGGCCGCGCCGGAGCAGGGCGAGACCGAGGTGCGCCTGGTCACCATCAACTTCTCCCGGCCCTACCTGGAGACCGAGCCGGTCGTTGACATGGCGCCCCGCATCAGTCAACCGAAGGGCGGCCCGGTTCGGCTGGCGTCGGAATGCCAGGTGCTGCCGGGCGAGGCGATCATCCGCGATTCGCTGCTGGCGTGCCACCTGGAGACCAGCCCACGCCTGCGGATGACCTCGCTCGTGAGCAGATGGGTTGACAGGGACATCCTGTTGGCGCCGGAGCGCACGCGGCTGTTCCTGGTGGAGACAGGCGAGCAGCGCTTCGGCGCCGAGGATTGCCGGGTGCGATCTGTCACGAAGCTGGCGGGCAAGCAGGGGCTCGTCGCGGACCTCTTGCTCGAAGAGCATCGGCTGGCGGCGCGGCTCACGATTGCCCTGGCGGAGGTCGGCCAGCTTCGCCTTGGGCTGGAACTGACGAACGAGGGAGACGAGCCGCTCGACTTCAAGCTCGCCTTCCCGCACCTGGCCGGCCTCGCCCTCTCGGAGGACTGGCGCGAGGACTACTATCTGTTCCCGTTCTTCGGCGGCATCATCGCCGATGTGTCCACGTATCTGCGCACCGCGTACGGCGAGAACTCGGCCTGGTGGCAGATGATTGACCTGTTCTCGCCGGGCAGCGGCGGGGGGCTGTCTCTGCGGTGCCTCGACGAGACCGGGCTTTACAAGTGTCCGGTGCTCCGCAAGGGCGAGACCTCCGTGCCGGGTTACTCGATCACCACCATTGGGCATTACATGGAGCCGGAGATGTGGTGGGAGCAGAGCCTGGACCCCGGCCTCGGCACCGCAATGACCTTCGAGTACATCCGGCGCACCCGCGCCCCGGGCGAATCGTTCTCGCCCCCGGACGCTATGATCAGCATGCACAAAGGCGACTGGCGCGTGCCGCTCGCCGAGTACAGCGAGTGGGCGCACACCGTCTGGCAGTGGCGCCCCCACCCGTCGAAGCTGAAGGACTGCTGGAACATCACGGCCACCGGCTGGGGGCAGAGCCCACTCTTCAAGGATGGCGCCTACCGCACCGACTTCATCCAGGAGGGCCGCGACGTGCTCGAGATGATGTCCTGGTGGGAGTGGTCCGAGCTCGGCCCCTGGCACGTGCCCATGGACCAAGTCGAGGAGAAGCTGGGCACCGCCTTCTACAACCGCTACAAGCACTACTGGGTCCCTGAGCCGACCACGGGTGAGCTGATGTACCCCCTCAACCGAGGGGACTACAAGTACAACGAGAGGTGGGGCGGCCTGCCCGCCCTGCGGCAGTACATACAGCTCCAGCGCGAGGCCGGCATCTTGCCGATGTTCTATATGGAGGGCATCCTGGCGTGTGAGACCACCGAGGTCGGGCACAACTACGGCCCCAAGTACGGGGTGAAGAACCCGCTCTGGACGGACCACTACAAGACAGGAATGACGCCGGAGGTGTATGTCGGCTCCTACGGGTCGTACAATATGTGCTCCGACACCGAGTGGTGGCAGGACTATCTTGCGCGCACCGTCAAGCGCGTCTGCGCGGACACCGGCATCGGCGGCGTGCGCCTCGACGAGTACGGGCACCGCGGGTACATCTGTCACTCCACCGAGCATGAGCATATGTTCGCCGCGCCTGGGCACAACGCCTGGCTTCAGGCGGTCAGCGAGGCCTGCCGCAAGGTCCACGCGGGGATGGATGAGGTCTCGCCCGACCTGGTGCTCACTACCGAGTTCCCCGGCTACGATCACCTCGCGCGCTACCTGGAGGGCTGCATCGTCTACGAGTGTATGTCGCACGTGCGGCCCGTCCGCCCCGTGCCCTGCAACCTGTTCCGCTTCTACTTCCCCGAGTGCAAGGTCTACGACCTGGAGCGCGGCACCGCGCACGCCGAGGAGTGGAAGCTCTGGAACGCGATGGGGGCCTTCGGCCGCTCGCACCCGCCGCGGTATTACCGCATTCTCAAGGAGAACGCGGAACTCTTCGAGACGGGGGCGCGCCAGGCGCTCATCCCGACGCTCGTGCAGCGCGTCTACGCCAACCGCTTCACCTCGGAGGCCAAGCAGATCACGCTGCTTTACAACGCCCGAGGGCATACGGTTGAGGGCCCCCTCGTGGCCGTCGAGCCGAAGGAACGCCATCACTTCTTCGAGCTGCTTCGCTGCCAGGAGCTGACGCCGACACAGACCGGTGAGGGGCATGCCGTTGGCGTCAAGCTGCGCCGCGATCAGGTGGCCTGCATTGCCCGCCTGCCGAAGCTATTGACCGTTGTGCGCGAGGCCGACGCGGTAGCGGTGCAGGTCGCGGGCCAGACTGAGGGGATGAGCGTGGCTCTCGTTGCGGCCGACGGGCAGCGGCTGTTGGAGGTGCCGGCTGCCTCCGGGGTCACGCTCAGGTTCGCCGAGAGCACCGAGGGCCCGGCCCCTGCGTGCGTCAAGCTGATGGCTGAGAAGTACCTCGTGGACGCGGCCGCGCTGCCCCCGGCGTAGGCTTGCCCCGCACTTTCTCCTGTGGTATCCTATCAGCGGCAGGGCTCGTCGCGCCTGGCGGGGGGCTTGTCCGCCGTAGCCTTGGCGAAGGTGGATGCCCTCAGCCCCCGTAGAGCCAAGCTCCTCTCCCAGCGGAGCGCTTGCGCTCCGCACCGAGCGTACTTGTCCCCCGTAGCTTCAGCGAAGGGGGAAGCCCTGGGAGCACCCGTCGGGGACGCCCATGAAGATAGCTCTCTTCACCAACACCTATCCGCCCAGCGTCAACGGGGTGGCTAACTGCACGCATCTGTATCGGCGCGGGCTGGTGGCGCTCGGCCACGAGGTCCATGTCTTCAGCCCGGAGCCTGCCTACGAAGACCCCTTCGAGGACGACCCCTTTGTCCATCGCTATCCCTCATTCAGGGCGCCCGGCGAGGTGGACTACATGCTCGCCCTGCCGCTGCCCTTCTCGCTGAAGGTCTTCGCCAGGCTGCTCAATCTCGAGGTTGACCTCGTTCACGCCCAGCACCCCGCCTGGGTCGGCAAGTGGGGACGCACACACGCCAAGCGCAATGACGCTCCGCTTGTCTCCACGGCGCACGCTGAGTATGAGCTTTTTGCGGACCGCTGGCTGTTGCCGGCGCCCTGGGTGGCGCCCGTCGTAACCCGGAGAGTCGTCAGGTACTACAACCGCTGCCAGGTCGTGACTACGCCGGTTATCTCGACCCGCCAGCGCCTGCGCGAGAGCGGCGTCACCTCCCCCATCGAGCTGGTGCCTAACCCGGTGGACCTGAGTGGCTTGGCCGACCCTGACGGCGCCGCGGTGAGGAAACGGCTCGGGATAGGTGAAGAGGACCTGGTGATCGGCTACCTGGGGCGGCTGTCGGAGGAGAAGAACCTCCCCTGTGTGCTGCAGGCGGCTCGGCTGATGAGCCGCAAGCACCCGAATCTGCAGGTGCTGCTGGTCGGGGACGGGCCCGAGGCCGACAACCTCCGACGGCGCGCCCGCTGGGAGCGGATGGAGGAGCGGGTCACCTTTGCGGGGGCTGTGCCCCACGAAGAGGTCCATCACTATCACGATGCGATGGCCCTGTTCCTGACCGCCAGCGGCAGCGAGACCCAGCCGCTGGCCTACACGGAGGCGATGTACGTGGGCACGCCCGTCGTCGCTCTGCGCACCCCGGGCGCTCAGGACATGCTGGAGGACGGCGTCAACGGTCTGCTCGTTGACCCGGCGCGCGGCGCTCAGGGCCTTGCCGAGGCGGGGGAGAGGCTTGTGTCAGACGGGGCGCTGCGGCGCAAGGTCTGCGAGGGCGGGCGCAAGTTCGCGGAGGCTTGCAGCTACGTTGCTGTGGCCCGGCGCCTCGAGGAGGTCTACCAGCAGGCCCAGGAGAGATACACAGCGCAGCGTGCCCCGGCTTAGGGCGTCGGACCTACCAGCCACGGAAGTCCTTGATGCGCTCCCCCACGAGCAGTTCCAGCCCGCGTATGCCCATGCCCTGCGATCCCCCCGACGGGTCTTGCGTGATCTCGAGGACGTTTCCCCCGACGAGGAGATGCTCGCGGTTGATCAGAAGCGTGAAGGTCTGCGTCTGACCGTCCCCGGTGAGGGGCAGGAAGAACGGCTCGTGGCCGTTGAGGACGACCTTGCCCTCGCTCGGGTAGTCAACGTCCTGGGCCGTGAGGCGTAGGGCGACCACGCGGTCGGCCGGGACCTCGTCCATCTGCCAGGTGAGCGTGATGGTGTCACCTTTGCCGAGGCCCCGTGCGCCCTCGATGGCGATGCGCTGGTCAATGAGGTCGGGCTGATACTCCTCGCCGGCGCAGAAGGTCGCCAGCCACTGCGGGTCCTCGCAGAAGAAGGGCGGCAGACCGCGACCGAGATAGAAGGTCACATCGTCCAGGGCCAGGTCCTCCTCCTCCGGCGACTCCAGGGTCAACGACCACGCGGCGCCATCGGCGCCCTCGGGCACCTCGACCACGACCCGCTCCTCCCGGTCGAAGTCGCCGGCCTGCTCCGCGATCAGGTTGCCCGCGGCGTCGTAGATGGTCAGGAGCGCGCCCTCTCCCTTGACGTCCGCCATCAGCGCGATGGAGAAGCTCTCGCACTGTTCGGGCACGAAGAAATGCTGACGCGCCACCGAGCCGCAGATAGACAGCGGGACCTGGCCCCACGCCACCAGCGCCCAGGGCCGCTCCAGCACCCGGGCCGTGCACAGGTTCCAGCCCGACGACACCCGCACCGCGTGCAGGCCCGTGGTTCCCACCCGGTAGGAGATTACCCGCTCCGTGTCGAGCGGGACGGACTGCTCCAGCGTCGTATTGCTGTTGGAGTCGATTACTTCGACCCTCAGCTCGTCGCCCCAGCGGTAGCCGGTGCGCTTCCTGGAGTTGACGGCGATCTGCACCTCCTCGCCCTCGTCG
The DNA here is from genome assembly GCA_965603135.1 of uncultured bacterium. Classification (GTDB taxonomy): domain Bacteria; phylum Armatimonadota; class Zipacnadia; order Zipacnadales; family UBA5352; genus CBFDBV01. The sequence goes on along the minus strand of CBFDBV010000102.1, from coordinate 1,656 downwards.
GCGCTGAAGACCAGGAAGTTCTCGTGCCGCAGGATCGTCGCCGGCTGCTCCTGGGCCATCGCAGCCGAGATCACCAGCAGTCCCAGCAACGTTATCGCCGACCATGTCCCCTTCATGGCGCAGATCACAGCTCCAGTCGTTTTCCTGCCCAAGGGCGCGCGTAGCTGCGGCAGATGGTTATTCTTCACTGCGAGCACCCAGACCTGCACGGCAGGGCCAATGACCTCTGGGTGGCGCAGCGATTCACTCGTCTTTCCGCGCGAACTGAATGCGTCGGCAGGTGTCCGCAGGGGCAAGGACCTCCCGCGTGCAGACCTCCTCGTGGAGGCCGGGCAGCGGCTGCCTCATCACGGCCTCTATGCGTGCCCGCTGCTTGGCGACCGCGTTCGGGTGCTCATCAACGACGTTCGTGTTCTCGTTGGGGTCACTTCTGAGGTCGTAAAGCTGAGGCCCTTCGTCCTCGTAGCCGGTGCCGACCACGTAGTTCCACTCATCGTCGCGCACGGAAACCCGGCCGCGCGCCCGCCCGTTGGCCCAGTCTGCCCAGCCGATTACCACGTGGTCGCGGATGCTCTCCCCCTCGCCGGTCGCCAGCGGCCAGAAGTCCACGCCGTCCAGCTCTGCCGGCACTCCGAGCTGGCCGAGGATAGTGGCTGGCAGGTCATGCGCCTGCACGAAGCCGTTGACGTGAACGCCATGGGGTCCGGCCGGATGCCGCACGTGCATCGCGATCCGTGTCAGGTACTGGCGCAGATTGCCCGGGCCTTTGCCAAAGGCCCCATGGTCGAGAACCTGGGTCCCATGGTCGGTGGTGAACACCACCATGGTATCGTCCCCGAGCTTGAGCGCGTCAAACTCGTCGAGCAATCGCCCGACGCAGTGGTCCACGAAGGTCACCTCGCCGAAGTAGAGCGCGCGGATGCGCTCGATCTCCTCCTCGGTGGCATCTCGCCCCTGCATCCCCGGCCAGATGAACTCCTTGCCCTCGTAGTCGGGCATGTACATGTCCGCGTATCGCTTCGGGGCATCCCAGGGCTCGTGCGGATCGAAGCCGTCCACCCACAGGAAGAAGGGAGTGTTCGTGTGATTGTCCCGCAGCCACTGGACAGCCGCGTTGAAGGTGCGCGCAGGGAGGTAGTCATCCTCCCTCTGTCGGTCCCGGTTATTCAGGAAGTACTGCAACATCACCGTGTGCCGCTGCCAGTCTATCGGCTCGCGCACATGCGGGCGCATGAGCTCTTCGACCATCTCCCGCGTCCCGCCGCGCCAGTGATCGTCCACCTGCCCGCGCACAAACTCCCAAGAGGCGAACCCCCGCGTGTAGTTCATCGTCGGCTTGAACATGTGGTGGGTGTCGGTCACCAGGCCGGTGTAGTAGCCGCGCGCTACAAGTATCTCGGCTATTGTGTCATGCTCGGGCGGGATCTTATGCCACCCGGCAGCATGATGCCAGTGTCCGCGGCGGTCCACGTTGAACCGCCAGGGGAAGCAGCGCATCCCGGTGAAGAACGAGCGCCGCGCCTGGAGCGTCGGCTGCCCCTCGCCGAAGGCCCGGTCAAAGCTGACGGCATCGCGTGCAAACTGATCGAGGTTGGGCGTTTGCACGTGGCTGAGCTTCTGACCCGGGCCGATCATGTCGGCCCGCCAGGTGTCCAG
>CBFDBV010000101.1:0-12248 GCA_965603135.1 uncultured bacterium | reverse complement strand
AACATCCAGGCAGTCGTTGACGGCGCGCCCAACCTCGTCAAGCACATCGAGAACTGCAAGCTCTTCGGCCTGCCGGTCGTTGTTGCTCTGAACCGCTTCCCCACCGACACCGACGGCGAGATCGCGGCCGTGAAAGAGGCCGCCGAGAGTGCCGGCGCAGACGCCGCCGTTGAGACCAACGTCTGGGCCGAGGGCGGTGCGGGCGGCGTCGAGCTTGCCGAAGCCGTCGTCGAGGCCTGCGAGCAGCCCAGCGACTTCAAGTTCCTCTATCCTCTCGACGCCTCCATCAAGGAGAAGATAGAGACCATCGCCACCAAGATCTACGGAGCGGATGGCGTCGAGTACTCCGCCACCGCCGAGACCAAGATCAGGCGCTTCGAGAAGCAGGGCCTGGGCAATCTGCCCATCTGCATGGCCAAGACCCACCTCTCGCTCAGCCACGATCCCGACGTCAAGGGCCGGCCCACCGGCTTCACCGTGCCGATAGAGGACATCCGCCCCTCCGTGGGCGCGGGCTTCCTCTACCCGCTGTGTGGCGCCGTCAGGACCATGCCCGGCCTGCCTACCCGACCAGCGGCGGCGGACGTGGACATGGACGAGGAGGGCAACGTCGTCGGCCTGTTCTGAGGTCAGACCCCCGGGATAGAGAGGGAGACTGATGGCTGACATCCCAATGATAGAGCATCAGGTGCGGGAATACCTGGACAAGCTGGCTGGCAAGCTCCCCGCCCCTGGCGGGGGCAGCGCGGCGGCCCTGGCTGGCGCCCTGGGTGCGGCCTCGGGCGCGATGGTCGCCAGCTTCACCGTGGGCAAGAAGAAGTACGCCGATGTGGAGGAAGAGATACGCGACCGCCTGGCGGCCATGGAGGCGATCCGCGGGGAGATGATGCGCCTGGTGGACGAGGACGTCACCGCCTACAGCGCTGTCGGCGAGGCCTACGGCATGCCGAAGGACACAGACGAGCAGAAAGCCGCGCGCACCGACGCGATTCAGGAGGCGCTGAAGGCCGCCGCGGCGGTGCCGATGCAGCTTGCGGAGCAGTGCGCGGCGCTTGTCGAGCACCTCCCCGCGCTGCTGGAGAAGGGCAACCCGAACCTGGTCAGCGACGTCGGCGTGGCCGCGAAGCTCACGCAAGCCACCTGCGAGTGTGCGTGGCTGAATGTCGAGGTCAACCTGGCATTTCTCAAGGACGACGACTTCATCAAGCAGGCGCGAGCTGAGACTGAGGCTCACCTCGACCAGGTTCGGCAGACCTGCCGCGAGGTCTGGGAGGGCACGGTCGCCGCGGTGACCGAGTGACGCGCTCAACGGCGGCAGCCCCGTGACTGCGAAAGGAGACTGACTATGAGCGCCAAGATTCTCGAGGGCGGCCCCATCGCCGATCAGATCTCGGCCGACCTCGAGCAGCAGATAGCCGACCTCGGGGGCGCCCCGCCAAGGCTGGTCGCTCTGATGGTCGGCGACAACGCCGGCGCACGCGCCTACGCCAAGATGCAGGCTAAGGCGTGCGGGGAGGTGGGGATTGAGTACGAACTGCGCCAACTTGGCGAGGAGACCACCCAGGAGGAGCTGCGTGCCGCCATCGAGGCCGCCAACGCTGATGACTCGGTGAACGGGATCATCTTGCAGATGCCGGTGCCCGAGCAGATTGACGGCCAGGAGATGCAGGCTGCCATTGATCCGGCCAAGGATGTTGACGGTGTGCATCCGACTAACCTCGGCTACCTGGCCGAGGGTAATCCGAGGCTGACCCCCTGCACGGCCGAGGCCGCGGTGCGGCTGGTGGAGGAGTCAGGCGTCGAGGTCTCGGGGGCCGAGGTCGTAGTGGTGGGTCGCTCGGTGATCGTGGGCAAGCCGACAGCGCTGATGCTGCTGGATCGCGGCGCTACGGTGACGATCTGCCGCAGCACCACGCGCGACCTGCCCTTTCACACCAGCCGTGCCGACATCCTGGTCGCGGCGGTGGGCCGCGCGGAGCTGATCAAGGGCGACGAGGTCAAGCCCGGCGCGCTGGTGGTTGACGTGGGGATGAACCGCGTCAAGGACCCTGACACCGGCAAGAGCAAGTATGTCGGCGACGTGGCCTTCGACGAGGCCAAGGAGGTTGCCGGCATCATCACGCCGGTGCCGGGCGGGGTTGGCCCTCTCACGGTGACCATGCTGCTCAAGAACACCGTCGAAGCCACCCGCCTCCAGCGCGCCTGACGCTGACGGTGTCCAGGCGACCGTGGCAACAGAGAACGCCGCCCTCAGCGAATGGGAGGGCGGCGTTCGTCGCTGCTGAGGTGCTCAGACCTGGATGCGCGCCTCGGCCTCGTCGAGCATCTCCTGCACCTTCACCGGCTGGCCGGTGCGGTCGCACTCGATGGCCGCGAAGACCATCCCCACCGACTTGATGTTGTCCGCGATCGCGGTCTGACCCGGCTCGCCGGTCTCCAGGTAGTCCAGGAACTCCAGCAGGATCGCCTGCCCCGCCTCGGGCGCATCTGCGGGCTGCTGCACGATTTCGGGCTCCTCGCCAATGCGGTGGAGCGTCACCACGTTGTCGGCGTCCACCACCACCGCGCCCTTCTCGCACTCGGCCCGGTAGTACTCCTGGTGCCAGGAGTTCTCGTAGCCCTCGGCGGTGCAGCTACCCTCGTAGAAGGCGCGGGAATCGTCGGTCATCCGCATCACGTACAGCCCGTTGCAGTCGCCCTTGAAGTCGGCCCAGGGCGGGATCCAGCCGTAGCCGAAGATCTCCTCACAGTCCGCGCCGGAGAGGTTGCGCAGCATGTCGAAGTGATGCACGGAGCCCTCGATGAGCAGCGCGTAGTCCATCTCGTGGCGGAAGCGCCTGCCCCAGTTGCGCGGCGGGTTGTAACAGGCGGCAAAGCGCCCGATGAGGTAGCTCAGCCGACCCAACCCGCCCCTGTCCAGCACCTCCCGGAAGGCCAGCATATACGGCGAGTAGCGGTAGTTCTGCACCACGGTCATCGGCAGCCCCGCGCCCTCGACCAGCTTCTTGATGCGGATGCTCGCCTCCAGCGTGTCCGCGACGGGCTTCTCGCTCAGGATCGGCAGGCCGCGCTCCACCGCCGTCCGCACGTTCTCCTCGTGCACCCACGGCGGCGTGGAGATGAGGCAGAAGTCGGCCTCGATGCTGTCGAGCGCCCGCTCCGCGTCAGTGAACAACTGCGCGGGCGACAGATCGTGGGCCTTTGCGCCCTCATCGAGCGGCTCCTGAGCCACGTCAACCAGCCCCACCACCTGGACCTGGTCTCTCATGCGCGTCAGCACCGCGTGGACCCAGTACCCCCCGCGCCCGCCGGCCCCGATGACGATGCAGCGCTTCACGGCAATCACACTCCTTGGGTGGGCGCTACTGTTGTGCGTCGATCACGCGTGCAGCGCCCAGTACAGCGAGAACGCGATGATCGCCCCCGCCACGATGGCGAACACCGCGTCCAGGCTGGTGAGCGGCAGCGGGCGGCGCTGCTGCTTCTCGGGGTCGTAGCCGCGCGCCATGGCGGCGGCAACGGTCTGATCGGCCGCGGCGAGCATGTTGGCGACGACCGTGGTGGCCGCGAGCCGGAGGGCGCGCAGCCGACCCGTCGAGAACGCCCGCCGCAGGCGCAGGGCATGATAGGTCTGCTTGAGGGTCCGCCCCGCCAGGGGCAGCGAGTTGACCGCGACCCCGAAGGCGAAGCCGAAGTTCTTCAGGCCTATCCGCTCCATGGCTGCAGCGAACTGCTCCAGGGGCAGGCTGTACGCGATGAGGCCGACCGCGAGCAGGATGGTAGCGACGCGCATCACGATGTGCAGCGCGAGGGACATCGGGCTCCATGCGCCCGGCTGCTCTACCGCCGCCCCCAGGTGTGCGCCGAGATATGACACGGCTCCCAGCGAAAGCACCACGAGCAGCACCCTCCAGCCCGCGATGCGCCGGAGCGCCTCCGGAGCCAGCCATGCCGATGTCGCCACCAGCATGACCGCGTACGCCGCCACGCCCAGCGTCGGCAACATGCCCGCCACGCACAGCGTCGCGGCGAGGACCGCCAGCGCGCTGACCATCCCGAGGCGCGGAGCCTCGCGACCTGATGGCTGGGGCAGGGCGGCTCCTTTAGCGCTCATCTTGTGGCTCCGTATCAGCAAGCTCAGGCCTTATCCTGCGCAGGGCGCCGCGGGCGACAAGGTCCGCCAGGAGCCCGGCGATAGCCCCGGCGACCAGGTGCACCAGGACGAACAGGCCCAGCGCCACCAGAGCGCCTGTCGCGGTCAGCCCGAATATGTCCAGCGCGCGCTCGATGAGGCGCAGATAGATGACGTAGATACCCTTGCCGGCGAGTATGCCCTGGCTGATGAGCGGATGGAACACGCTCCAGGTGACCCCAAGCGCGCCGGCCAGGCACATTCGCCAGCGCGCCGGCCTCTTCGGACCCCAGGTCACAGCCTCGGCCAGCGCGCCCTGCATGAGTATCGCGGCCATCGGCGAGAGGACGATGCCGCCGAAGGAAAGCGCCTTCAGAGCGGCGGTCAGGGCAGCCGCGGCAAAGATGGTGCCGTTGCGGGCGACGACGCGCCGCGCGGTCAGCGCAATGCCCAGACCGATAGTGGGCAGCGCCACCCCGGTCAGCGGAAAGCTGACCGCGTGCAGGTAGGTGCCGAGGCTGATCTCGACCGCGCTCCAGAGGGCGGCGAATACGCCGATGTAGGTAAGATCACGCGTGCTCAACGGGACTCTCCTCTTCGCAGGGAACGGGCGCGCCTTCCGCCGCGATCTCTCCCTGGCGCAGGACGACGACGCGGTCGGCCCATCTGCGCACCAACTCGATGTCGTGGGTTATGAAGAGCAAGGCCGCGCCGTGCTTGCAGCGCTGTGTCGCAAGCGACATCATAACGTTGCGCGCCTGGGCGTGCTGTGCGGCGGCCGGCTCGTCAACGATCAGCAGGTCGGGCCGGGCCGCGAGCGCAGCCGCGAGAGCCAAGCGGCCCATCTCGCCCAGGGAGAGCAGCGCGGGCGGATGCTCGGCCAGCCCGGCCAGCCCAAGGTCGCTCAGGAGACGGTCCGCGTCCGGGGCGCTGTCGGCATCGCGCCGGGCTCCGATCTCAACCTCCTGCCTGACGCTGTCAGCCAGCAGCATCCAGGACGGGTCCTGCGGCACCAGGGCGACGCGCAGCTTCGGCGCGAGACGAACGCGGCCGGCGGTGGGCCTGATGATGCCGGCCAGCAGGCCGGCGATGGTGCTCTTGCCCGAGGCGTTGGGCCCGACGAGAGCGACAGACTCGCCGGCGCGTAGCGCCAGGCTCACCTCGCGCAGAATCCAGCGGCCGTCCCGCCGCACACTTGCGTTCTCCAGGCGAGCGATCTCCTCGCCGCCCGGCGCCTCGCGCGGATGGCCCAGGAGCGCCTGCCACTGCTCAGCGCCGCGCTCGTGAGGGTCCTCGTGGGTCCGCGGTGGACCATCGGCCACCAGCCGCCCGGCCTCGATGCGAAGCTCTCGTGAGGCCGACTTCATCAGAGGGCCAGGGCGCTGCTCGATGGCAACCACCCCGGTGCCCGCCTCGTGAAGACGCCCAAGCGCGTCCGCGAGCGAGGCCGCGCCCTGGGCGTCAAGCTGAGAGAGCGGCTCGTCGAGAACCAGCAGCCCGGGACGCATCGCCAGGACGGAGGCGAGTGCCACGCGCTGCTTCTCGCCGCCCGACAGCTCGGTCACGCGACGGGAAAGCAGGTGCTCAATGCCCAGAGCTCCGGCGACCTCGCTCACTCTGCGGGAGATCTCCGCCTGGGGTAGACCGGCGTTGCGCGGGGCGAACGCGATCTCGTCGGCGACGAAGAGGTTGAACAGTTGCGCCTCCGGCCGCTGCAGAACCATCCCGACCCGCGAGGCGATCTCCGCCAGCGACATCTCCATCGTTGGGCGACCCTCAACGAGGACGCGCCCTTTCATCTCAAGCCGCACCGCATGCGGGATGAACCCGGCTAGGCAGCGGGCCAAGGTCGTCTTCCCCGCGCCGGAGGGGCCCCGCACCAGCACGAACTCCCCCCGGTCCAGGCGCATCGAGACGTCCTCAAGGAGACGCCGCCCGGCGGCGCTGACCGACAGCTTCTCGCTCTCGAGCATTGCTCTCATCGCGTCACGTGCGCGCCGTTGTTGAGACAAGAGATGAGAGTATTCGTTGTGCGCGGTCGCTTGTCCTCGCGGAGCCGTCAGATGCTGCGCGGGAGGTGTTCGTGAAAAAGTTCGCGAAGATCGGCCCGGGTTGCAGGTGGCCCGGCAGCGGCGCGGGAATATGCACCCGCTGTCCTGTTGACGCGAGTGCCGCCTGGATGCGGCACTGTTGCGTCATGTCCCAGGCCTCAGACACTGCCGGCGCTCTTCTGACTGAATAGCGCAATACCGCACGCAGGTTCGAGATTGCGGAGGAAACAGAAATTGGTGGAAGCAAGGTTGGAACGTCCAAATAGCGTCGGACTTGAGCCATGCACGACTTGCAGCGCAGCCTGTCCGGTGGGCACCGACACGAGAGCGTACGTAGACCTGATCGCCCAGGGTAGGTACGAGGAGGCCTTTGAGAAGCTCAGGGAGTTCAACCCCTTCCCCTCTGTTTGTGGCCTTGTGTGCCACCATCCCTGTGAGGAGGAGTGTCGGCGGCGGGAGGTGGACGAGCCGGTCGCGCTGCGCAATCTGAAACGGTTCGCGGTAGAGCAGTCCCTGGAGTACCGCAAGCGCACCCGCACTAAGGCCGCCATCACACATTCCGAGAGCATCGGCATTGTCGGGTCTGGGCCGGCGGGTCTGACTGTGGCATATGACTGCATTCGGCAAGGGTACCAGGCAACGGTGTACGAAGCGCTGCCGAAGCCCGGAGGCCTCCTTGCGTGGGCGATCCCCAGGTATCGGCTCCCTGGGGATGTTCTCGCGGACGATATTGACGACATAGTGGCTTCGGGCGTACAGGTCGAAACCGGCGTGACTCTGGGCAAGGACGTCAGCCTTGACGAGCTGCGGGAGAAGCATGACGTCGTCGTGTTGGCCCTGGGGCTCTCAGAAAGCCACAGCCTGCCGCTCGAGAACGTCGAACACCCGGACGTGCACCTGGCGCTGCCTTTCCTGCGGGACGCGATCAGCGAGCTAGCCGAGGTTCGGGACGATGTGATCGTAATCGGCGGGGGCAATGTGGCCGTAGATGTGGCGCGAACGGCGGTTCGGCTCGGCGCGAAAACCGTGAAGATGGTGTGCCTCGAAAACGAAGAGGAAATGCCTGCGTGGGAGTGGGAGGAGCGCGAGGCCCTCGAGGAAGGGATCGCAATCATACACCGGCGGGGGCCGAAGGAAGTCATCGTCGAGGACGGCCGGATCACGGGCCTACTGGTTCGCGAGGTCGAACGCGTCTTCGACGAGCAGGGCAAGTTCGCGCCGACCTATTTCGACGACCGACTGAGCACCGTTGAGGGCGAGATGGTGATCATCGCCATCGGGCAGCATTCAGAATTGCGGTGCGTCGAAGACAGCGACGTCGAACTCAGCGACCGGGGCCGGCTTGTATTCGACCCGACGACCATGTCCACTTCGGTGGAGGGCGTTTTCGCGTGCGGGGAGGTGGTCACCGGACCGGGCAGCGCCATCGAGGCGGTTGCCAGCGGCGCCCGTGCGGCTCGGGCGGCGCTCGGATACCTCGAGACGGGAAGGCTTGCCGTCATAGTGGACGAAGAGGTCGAGACGGTCGGTGAGTTGCCTGAGGAAGTAAGCGAGAAGGTGCAGCGGGTTCAAAGGGTTGCAATGCCCACTCTGGCGCCCGAGGAGCGGAAGAAGAGCTTCGTACAATTTGAGCTGGGCTACGACGAGAAAGCGGCGCTCCGAGAGGCCCGGCGCTGTCTATCGTGCACGGCCGGCGCCGTCGTGGATGAGACGAAATGCGAGGCCTGCCTGACGTGCCTGCGGATCTGCCCCTTCGACGTGCCTGTCGTGGAAGATGCGGCGGTCATCAGCTCAGACATATGCCAGGCATGTGGGCTTTGCGCCGTGGAGTGCCCCGCCAAGGCGATAACCATCAAGCGTTTCGCGGACCGCAGCATCGTGGATCGCGTGGTGAAGCTGATGGAAGGCGAGGCCAGCGCGGTCAAGCGGGTCGAAATGGTCTGTGCACAGGATGCGGAAACACGCGAGGAGCTGCGAGATCGCGTTGAGACGATAGACGGCATCGTCACCGCCAAGGTGCCGGTCAACTGCGCGGCGCGCGTGGAAGAAGTGGACATGATGAAGCCCTTTGAACTGGGCGCCGAGTCGGTCGTCCTCAGGCGCTGCAAGGAGTGCAGGTACCCCGGCGCGGAGATGCGCCTGGCCAGACGTGTCGGCCGGACGAGGGAGATACTCGATGCCGTCGGGGTCGGTGGCGAGAGGCTAATACTCGAGTAGGCTGCTTTCGAAGGAGACGCAGCGATGATCGTCGTCGAAGCCAAACCTATTGATGAGGTTTTCGGGTTCATTGAGAAGTACAGTAGGGTTCTGGTCCTTGGATGCGGCGGGTGCGTCACTGTCTGCCAGGCTGGCGGGGAGAAGGAGGTTGGCATCCTGGCGCAAGCGCTTCGCCTCAAAGCCAAGATGGGCAACGGCACCATCGAGTTCCTCGAAAACACTATCACGCGCCAGTGCGATCCCGAGTTCGTGGAGCCCCTTCTGGAGAGCCTGCAAGGGGTGGATGCCATCTTGTCGCTGGCCTGCGGCGTGGGCGTGAATTTCCTCGCCGATCGGTTGGGCGATATTCCCGTTTTCCCGGCCGTGAACACTACCTTTATGGGAGCGACGATCGAGCACGGGGAGTGGATGGAACTCTGCGCGGGATGTGGAGAGTGCATCCTGCATCTCACAGGCGGGATCTGTCCGATCGCTCGATGCAGTAAGAGGATACTCAACGGGCCCTGCGGCGGCACGAAGGGTGAGGAATGTGAGATCAGCACGCCGGAGAGACCCGTCGAGTGCGCCTGGGTGAAGATCATTGAGCGGGCGAAGAGACTGGGAACTTTGGACAAGCTCACAGAGATCATCGGCCCCAGGGACTGGTCCACCGCCAGAGATGGCGGCCCTCGCACGCTCGTGCGTGCTGACCTCAAGATTGACGAAGAGGAAGCAGCTCAGCCCGAGACGTAGGCGCCCGGCAGGAAGCCTGTAACAGGAGATACGAGAGAGGCACCAACATGAAGAGCGGGAGCAATCTTGAAGAAGTGCTTGAAGCGGGCCGATTCGCCGTCACGGCCGAGATAGGTCCGCCTATGAGCGCCAGCGCAGAGACCGTGAAGGAGAAGATGGAGATCCTCCGCGGCTGCGCGGACGCGCTGAACATCACCGACTGCCAGACCGCGGTGGTCCGGCTTTCATCCATCGCCAGCGCCATCATGCTCATCCAGGGCGGGATCGAGCCGGTGATGCAGATGACCACACGCGACCGCAACCGCATCGCCATACAGGCCGACATCCTGGGCGCCGCCGCTTTCGGCATCCAGAACTGCCTGTGCATCGCTGGTGACCATCAGTCCTTCAGCGCTGCCGGCAAACTCGAAGGCCACGCAGGCGCAACGAACGTGTACGATGTGGACTCCATACAGCTCGTTGCCATTCTGAAGAAGATGCGCGACGAGGGGCTGCTTGAGGGCGGAGACCCTCTGGAGGCTGCGCCGAAGCTCTTCATCGGTGCCGCCTGGACCCCGATGGGTGATCCGGTGGACTTCCGAGTGCTCCGACTTGGGAAGAAGGTCGCCGCAGGTGCGGATTTCATTCAGACCCAGGGCGTGTATGATGTCACCCAGTTTGCCGAGATAATGAAAGAGGTTCGGAACCTGGGGCTTCACGAGAAGACTGCGATTCTGCCTGGCATCATTGTGCCCAGGAGCGCCGGAATGCTCCGATATATGAACCAGTCGGTCCCCGGCATAATCGTTCCGGAAGAGTTGATCAAGCGGTTCCCTGTCGTGAAGAAAAGCGCCTCCGCTGACGAGAAGAAGCAGGCCCGCGCAGAGTCGGCCGAGATCGGCAAGAAGATAGCGGTTGAGCTTATTGAACAGGTCCGCGAAATCGAGGGAGTGCGGGGGGTACACATCCAGGCGATCGAGTGGGAGGAAGCAGTCCCGGACATCGTAGAAGCGGCTGGCCTGCTTCCGAGGCCGAACCTCTCGGCCGACGGCGGCGACGCTCCCCGGAGTTCAGCGGACTAACGCCGGTTGGAGCAACCAGCGCAGCGCGGCCAATTGCGTGCTGGCGCCAGCGCGTATGCACGCGCAGCCTGTCACGAGGGCAGGCTGCGCTTGACTACCTGGCGTGCCATCAATTCCGAGGGCAAAGCAGGTGGACGTAGCACGTACGGAGAAATCGTAACACGCGTGCTGTCCGGCCTCGGGAGAGGCTCAAAGGTGAGGTGATGCAGATGTGCCTGGTGACGATCTACAAGGGCGAGATTGACGAGGCGAACAAGCTGATGGCCGAGGTGCTCAGGTTCGAGCTGGACCTGAAGCAGGGCAAGCTGACCGCGGAGGGCTTCGAGGGGAAGAATGAGTTCGAGGTGCCCAGCAGCATCGTCTGGTCGGAGGACACGGACACGGTCGTCATAAACTGAACTCTGGAAAGGACGCGAGGAGAGTCAATGCGCAAGGAACCCATCACCGAGACCGAAGAGACCTTCGACATCGTTCTCGACATTGACATCTCGAAGCGCACCAGCGAGCTGGCGGAGGATAACCGCGGCTACCTGGACGCTCACGGAGTGCGCTGCCTGGATGTGATGGGGTCGGTGGGCTCTGGGAAGACGACGCTCATCATCGAGCTGCTAAGGCGTCTCAAGGGCAAGATGCGCGTGGGGGTCATCGCTGGTGACCTGACTACTCGCATAGACGCGGACCGCATCGAGGCAGAGGGCGTGCCCGTGCTGCAGATACAGACCGGCGGGATGTGCCACCTGGATCCACCGTTGGTGCGCCGGGCCTTTGAGAAGCTCGACTTGGATGATCTCGACCTGATTATCATAGAGAACGTGGGCAACCTCGTCTGTCCAGCAGCCTTCCCGCTTGGCGCGCATCAGCGGCTGGTGATTCTCTCGGTCACCGAGGGCCCGTACATGGCCCTCAAGCATCCTATCATGATCAATCAGGCGGAGGTCGTGGTCATCAACAAGGTGGACCTGGCGGAGGCGATGGAGGTGTCTGTCGAGCAGCTTGCCGCGGACCTGGAGCAGGTCAAGCCCGGTATCAAGGTGATCGCGACGAACGCCCGCTCCGGCGAGGGCATTGACGAGGTGCTCCAGGCGCTGGGGCTGTGAGGGACGAATATGCACGACATCACGATGGCCAGGTCCATCGTTGAGACGGTGCTGGAGGCGGCGAAGGAGCAGGGCGCTGAGGCGATCCTGGAGATAGACCTGGTCATCGGCGAGTTCACGCTGCTCAGCCCCGATCAGGTCAAGTTCTGGACGGATGAGTTGCTGCGGGGGACCATCGGCGAGGGGGCGGAGGTCAACATCGAGCAGCGCGCGCCGCAAGTGCGCTGCAAGCAGTGCGGCTACGAGGGGGCCGTCGAGGTCAGCGACGATCCCGTCTACCACCTGATGGCCTTCACGCCGACGTGCCCGGAGTGCGGAGCGGCAGACCTGGAGGTCATCGCGGGCAACGAGTGCATGGTCCGCAACATCCGCGCACAGCGCTGAGCAGCGGCGCTGATCGCTTGACAAAGCCCCTGGGCTCAGGTAGACTTGATGGTGTTGGACGCCGCGTTCGCCGTGGGCGAGGGCGGCGTCTATGCGTCAAGACCGGAGCGTCGCGAAAGAGGTTGCAGGCCCATGGGTCGCAGCGAGAGCCCCAAAGAGGCCCTGCGGAAGCTGGGTCTGCGGCCCCGCAAGGGCCTGGGCCAGCACTTCCTGGTCAACCAGGATGTCGCCGACCGCATCGTGCGGGCCGCGCTCGATGAAGAGCCGGACGGGGTCGTCGAGATCGGCCCGGGCCTGGGCATCCTGACGGAGAGGCTCGCGGCCTCGGGCCTGCCCGTCGTCGCCATCGAGAAGGATGAGGCAATGCGGCCGCCGCTGGAGGAGATCCAAGGCGGCCATCCCAACTTGCAGGTCCGCTATGAGGACGTGCTTGAGGCCGACCTGGCACAGCTCACAAGCGGCGGCGCCTGGGTGGCCATCGGCAACGTTCCCTATCAGATCACCTCGCCGCTCCTGGAAAAGCTGCTGACCACCGAGCCGCCCTTCAAGGCCATCGTGGTGACGGTGCAGAAGG
>CBFDBV010000100.1:0-12253 GCA_965603135.1 uncultured bacterium | reverse complement strand
CCAGCTTCTTCCCGCTCAGGCCGTCGGGCCGGCGGGCCAGGCTCGCCCGCGCGGTGTTCACACCGCCATCGTTCTTGATGATCATATCAATGCTCTGGCCCAGGCGGAGGGCGAGCTGTTCGCCCAACCCGGCGTGAGTGCCCCAGCCCATCTCCGCCCACGAGTAGATGTTGCTGAAGCTGTCGCCCAGCAGCACGATGGGCGCCTCGGGGTCCGGCTCCAGCGGCTTGCCCGTGTCGGCGTCAACTACGCGGCGGATGGTGGTCCTCTGCGGACTAAAGAGCGTCGGAAGCTGCGGCAACTCAAGCATATCGAAGAGATCGCCGTAGCGCGCGATGGGGACGGCCTCGGCCCGGAGATTGCGTGGCTCGCCCTGAACGGGAGGCAGGCGCCGAGCCAGCTCATCGGCGACGACGTCCAGGCCCTCCGGCGTCCAGTGAGTGTCATGCCGAAGGTACAGGTCGGCCTTCCCCTTGGCCCGCCAGAGGGCCCCGGTCGGGTCCACGACGCGCACGTCCTGCCGCTTCATCTCGGCCAGGAACTCCGCCATGTCCTGGTTCGCGGGTGGTCCCGCCCGGGTCGGGTATCGGCGGGACAGCCACTCGGGATAGATGGTCTGCTTGCCGGGGACGGGCAGCAGCGCCAGCTCAACGCCGGCGCTCCTGAGGCTGTCCCGAAAGGCCACGATCGCATCAACGGGGTGCCCCTCCTGGTGCGGGCCGCTCATAAAGCCCGGCTCGATGACCGAATCGAGGCCGGGCCGGTAGAAGATCGTGTCGCCTTTGCCCACGATGGCCTTCTCGTTCCCGCCGCGCAGGGTCACCAGGCTGAGCCACTGCACGCGCCTCCTGATCGCCTCGGCCACCACCGAGTTATCCTCCAGGGCCCGCTCGTAGCTCTGGATGCCCTCCAGGGTTGGGCCCTGCTGGAAGATGTCCAGCTCCTGCACCGGCTCGCCGCGCCGCAGCTCGCTGATGATCTGCACCACGGGCACCACTGTCATCAGCAGGAGAAAGAACGGGATGACCGCAAGCTGCGCCCATTGTGGCTCCGACCTCCGATCTCCGACCTCCGACTTCCGACCAACGGCACGTAGCTTGCCGTTTGCGGTTTGCCGTTCGCCGTTGGCCGTTGCCGTTGGTCCGATGTCCGATGTCCGATGTCCGTGGTCCGGCATTGCCTAACCTCTCAGAACCGGAAGTACAGGAACGGGTTGTAGGCCTGGGTGAACATAATCGCGACAGAGGCTGCCAGGGAGGCGGCCGCAAGCCCCAGCTTCGCGGGCCGCAGGCTCTGAGCCGCGTCCCACGTGTCGAGCCGAAACAGGTGGACGATGAAGCAGAGGGCGAGAACCAGCAGGAACTGCGGCTCGTAGAGCACGGAGCCGACCAGCGTACTGGCCGGACCGGTCTGCTGGAGCCCGAACATCGCTCCCAGGTAGCTGATTGCGCCGCCGAGGCTCTCCGCGCGGAAGAAGACCCAGGTCATCAGCACTACGATGAAGGTGAGCGCGATCTTCAGCGGTTGCGGCAGGCGCCGGTAGAATGGCTCCTTGCCGTTCCAGCGCTCCAGGGCGAGCAGGGCGCCATGCACGCCTCCCCAGATGACGAAGGTCCACTCCGCGCCGTGCCAGAGGCCGCCCAGCAGCATCACGATCGCCAGGTTGGCGTAGGTGCGCGTCAGGCCGCGGCGATTGCCGCCCAGCGGAATGTACAGGTAGTCGCGCAGCCAGGTGGACAGCGAGATGTGCCAGCGCCGCCAGAACTCGGTCATGCTCCCGGAGAGATAGGGCAGGTTGAAGTTGCGCTTGAACTCGAAGCCCAGCATCAGCCCCAGGCCGATCGCCATGTCGGAGTAGCCGCTGAAGTCGAAGTATATCTGAAAGGCATACGCGCACACACCGACCCACGCATCGTACCACATCAGCCCACCGGCGCCGAAGGCGGCGTCCGCGACCTGGCCCATCGGGTTGGCGAGGATGATCTTCTTCGCCATCCCGAACGCGAAGAACAGGATGCCGCGGGAGAACTTCTCGACGGTGTGCGAGCGCCACCGGAGCTGCTCCGCCAGGTCCTGGTAGCGGACGATGGGGCCGGCCACGAGCTGCGGGAAGAGCGCCACGTAGCAGGCGAAGTCCAGGAAGTCGCGCGCCACCCGCGCGTCTCCGCGGTAGAGATCAATCGAGTAGCTCATTGACTGGAAGGTGTAAAAGGAGATGCCGACCGGCAGCACCACCTGGTAGACGCGCACCGCATCGTGGCCCAGCCACTCCAGCAGGTAGTTGAGGTTGGTCTGCGCGAAGCCCAGGTACTTGAAGCAGCCCAGCAGCGCCAGGTTGGTGGTGATGGACACGATGAGCGCGAGCTTGCGCTGACGGGCCGAGGGCAGGGCTGTGGCGGTGGGAAGCGACCGCTTGCGGTCGCAGGGCAGGCCCTCGCCGGCGGGCGGATCGGCGGCGAAGAGGCGCAGTCGCCAGCGCCCGACGATGAGCTGGCCGGCGGTGTAATCCACCGTGGTCGAGAACAGCATCAGGAAGATGAACCACGGGTTGGCCCAGCCGTAGAAGGCGTAGCTGACCAGCGCGATCAGAAGCTGACGCCAGCGCATCGGGCAGGCGTAGTAGAACGCCAGCGCAAGGGGCAAGAAGTAGAAGATGAAGACGTGCGAGGAGAAAACCATTGGAGCAATCCCCGATTGCTCAGGGGAGCTTGATGACCTCCCAGGGCGCCCAGTAGTTGTACAGATCGCGCGCGACGACGGTCCAGATAATCAGCGCTTTGCTGGCGATGGCATCGTGCCCACGCCGGGCGAGTTGCCCGCGGATGCGCGGCCCGCTGCCCTGCGCCATTATCAAGTCGATCGGCAGGCCCAGCTCCTTTGCCACGTGGGCCGACAGGCCCGCGTGCTGGCAGTCCTCGAAGTGAAAGACGCCGGTGAAGCTGTCGCCGAGCATCACGATCGGGCTCTCGGGATCGTCAACATAGAGCGTTCCATCCGGGGCCACGACCTGCTGGGCTTCGAGCTGCATCGGCCGACAGGCCAGCTTCTCCTGGTCGGTGAGCATCTCGCAGATGTCGCCCATCCTGGTGACGCTGACCTCCTTGACGGAGTATGTGATCCGCTGCGGCCCCGTTGCCTGATGCCAGGGGTACTGCCGCACGCGCTCGGCGATGATCTGCGCCGCCAGGCGAAGGCCCCGGTGGGTCCAGTGGGTGTCCTGCGGCATATACAGCAGTTCACCGCCAGCGTCCCGCTGCTCGATGAAGGCGGGGAGCAGGTCAACGATCACCACGCCCGCCGCCGCCAGCTCGCCCAGCAGCTTGCGGCAGTAGGGGGCAACGTAGGGCATCGCGCTGGCCGGCGCGTGGTCGGAGAGCTTCTCCGGGTAGACCTCGGCCTTGGTCGGTATGAGCACCAGCAGCAGGTCAATGCTCCTGGCCTCTAGCTGCTGGTTGAAGTCAACGATGGCGGGATAGGGATCGCGCCCGTCCGGCTGCTCGCGCAGGTCCCCGGACACGAGGTACTCCAGGTCTCCCCGAAAGAAGAGAAAGTCGTCCTTCCCGATGAGCCCCTTCAGCGCCGCCGGCCTGGCCTCGAGTTGGCCGCGCACATCGGCGTGGAAGTCGGCCAAGTGCGCGAGCCACGCCTCCCAGCTTCCGCCCCAGCGCTCCAGCTCCGCCTCCCACGGACTGCCGCCGGTCATCTCGCCGGGATTGCCCGTCGAGGCGATGCCCTGGGTCTGCTTCTCAGCCGCTTCCCTGGCCACAACCCCTCCCTCGGCCAGCAGGAAGACGTTGTAAATCACCTGGCCGTAGGGCTGGCCCTTCATCACCACGAAGGGGCTGGCGAAGGACTTGGCGCCCATCGCCGCCACGATCTCAGGCTCAGTGTCCGCGTTCGGCCAGGGGCGGGTGGTCTCGGGCTCCAGCGTCTCGGTCATAAGCGCCTGGTACCAGTCGGAGGCCAGCTCGAAGAAGTAAGTCTCGATCTCCTCCGCCGTGAACTGCTTGCTGAGGTAGTCGCCACGAACTTGGGCAACCAGCTCTGTTGTGTGCTGGCCCGCATCAATCCTCCCGTAGATCTCCCCGTAGCCATCTCCGTCCTCGTCCTCGATGGGCAGCCAGGAGACCTCGGGGCGGAACTCGACCTTGACCCAGATCTCGTCGCCGTGCAGGTAGGCGGTGGCGATCTGCTGAAGCGGGCGGACGAGGTCGTTGTTGCCCCACTTCTCCCCGCTCACCTGGCTCCCGATGACCAGCAGCCGCTGGGCCGCGTCGTAGTTCCACTCGAGCAGGTGCTTAACCAGCGGTGTCCAGGCGAGCGGCTGAGCGCGTTCCTGCTCACTGAGCGGAGTGTCGCCTATGTGGTTGCAGATGCTCTCTCCCACCAGCGCACCCTGGAAGTCCAGCTCCTTCAGCGACGGGGAGCTGGCGGGCGCGTTCAGCGGATCGTTCAGGGGAAAATGAAACATCGGGTTGCGGTCGTAGGCGGCGTAGTCCAGCGCTGCCCGGTCCGCGCGCGGGATGACGCGCACCATCACGCGGGAGCTGCACCGGTCGTAGGAGGCCTCCAGGGCCCTTGCGAGGGCCAGGTCACCCTCCTGGGCGAAGGCGAGGCTGGCTGAGATAGCCAGCGTCAGCAATACGAGCAACTTCTGCCGGTCGGATCGTGCCATGTCTGCTCCCTGGGAGCCGGGGTGGGCCTGCGCTGGGGCCAGCCGTGGTCTATCGCCGGCACGTCATAGATTCCTAACATGAGAAGCAAGACACGGTTCCTGCGAACACACAATATTAACCACTCAGCGCGGCTATGCCAAGAGGCTGCGGACGCACGGCACCGTCCAGATTCGGGTCGCTGCAGGTGAAAAGCGGCCAGATTCCCTGCATTTCATCCCGCCGAGGCGGGATTTCGCTCCGCGTGCAAAGATGCTCGGCAGGAGAACGCAAGCACGGCGTCAAACCTACCGCAGTGGTCGCAGCAGGAGCCGGGCCGGGCACCTGAGCCCGGCCGAGCGCGCATGGACAGTCTCGGAGGGAGACCTATGAGCAAGACAAACGTCGTCCTCTTCATCACCGACGGACATCGCGCCGACACGCTGGGATGTTACGGCAATGAGCTGCTGCAAACGCCGCACATTGACGCGTTCGGTCAAGAGGGGGCTCTGTTCCAGCGGGCTTTCGGCACGCACTCCGTGTGTATGCCCAACCGCGCCTCGATCTTCACCGGGCGCTACCCGCACATCCACGGCGTCTGGGCCAACGGCGTGGCCCTGCCCAAGACCGAGGTGACCTTGCCGCAGGTACTTGCAGAGAACGGCTACGCAACCTGCGCGTCCGGCAAGGTGCACTTCGAGCCGCAACAGGCCTATGCCGACCGGCTTTGTCCCATCATCGAAGGGCCGGAGCCGTACTACGGCTTCCAGGAGGTGCACCTGAGCGAGAACTTGCTGGGCAAGGAATACCTGCGCTTCATTGACGAGCAGTTCCCTGAGCTTTCGCAGCAGGCCCGCAAGCGCGAGGGGATGCCGGAGGAGGCCCACGAGCTTCAGTGGATCACCGACCAGGCCATCAACTTCGTCGAGCGCCAGGCAGGCAGCGGCCGGCCGTTCTTCTGCTCTTGCTCGTTCCACGAGCTTACTCCGCCCTGCCGCCCGCCGGACACGTTCATCGGCTTGCACGATCCCGCAGATGTGCCGGTGCCGGAATTGCGCGAGAGCGACCTCGACAAGAGGCCGCCCTTCTACCGGCAGTGTTACGAGGGATACCTCGAGAGGGGCCGTCACCCGGATGAGCCGACGCTTCGGCGGTATATAGCCAGCTACTACGACCAGGCCTGCTTCCTTGACAAGCAGTTCGGGCGGCTGGTGGCGACGCTGAAGCGGCTGGGCATCTGGGAGGACACCATCGTCCTGTTCACCGCCGACCACGGGCTGTCGCTCAACGATCACTATCAGTGGCGACACGGGCCATTCCTCTTCGACCAGGTGATCAACGTGCCGATGATCTGGCGCGCGCCGGGCATGCAGCGTACGGCAGTTGTGACCGACGAACTGGTCGAGAGCGTGGACATAATGCCGACCATCCTGGAGATGTGCGGCGTGACCATCCCGCCCGGCGTGCAGGGGCGATCCACCGCACCGCTCGTCCGCGCTGAGGCAGGCGCGCGCGGGCGGGACTCGGTTCTCGTGCAGGAACGGCAGGCCCCCGACCTGGCCGCTCGCGGCCTGGACCCCGCGACGATAACCCAGGTCGGTGTGCGCACCCGGGACTGGAAGCTCATCCACTACCAGGACTATCCACATGGCGAGCTCTACGATCTGAGCAGCGACCCCGGCGAGTTCGACAACCTGTGGGCGGAGCCGGACTACCGCGAGCAGCGAAGTGAGATGGAGAGCCTTCTGATGCAGAGGCTGGCGGCGGCCCGGGATCCGCTGCCGGTTCGCGACTACGAGTGGTAGCTCCCCCGACATCCGACGTCCGACATCCGACTAACGGCAGGTAGCTTGCCGTTGGCCGTTGGTCCGATGTCCGAAGTCGGTGGTCGGTGGAAGGATGTCTGGGGCAACGGGAGGGAATGAGATGCCGCACGTGAGGATAGCACCTCGCTGGGCAGTGTTGGGCGCAATCGGGCTTTGCCTCGGCGCGACCGTGTCCAGCGCGGCCGACGATGGACTGGTTGGTCACTGGAAGTTCGATGAGGCTCAAGGCTTCTTCGCCGAGGATAGCTCGGGCAGTGACAACGACGCCGACCTGTGGGGCGCGCAGTGGGTGAGGGGCGGGTTCGGAACCGCCCTGTCCTTCAGCGGGGTGAACTCGTACGTGTCTGTCCCCCGTGTGGAGGGCCTCGACGGCTCGGACGAGTTGAGCGTGGAGGCGTGGGTCTACTGGGAGGGCGGCGGTCAGTACCCGAACATCCTCACCGGCGGGCGATGGAGCCCCGGCGGATTCCTGGTGTTCGTGTCGAACGAGCGCTGCAGCTTCCGGATGGGAAGGCCAGGCCACGCGGCGAGCGACGCGGGCGGCGGGTGGGAGGAGATCGGCGCGCCGCTCGTCGCCAAGATCGAGTTCGGCAGGTGGTACCACCTCGCGGCGACCTTCAAGCGACCGGACATCACGACCTACGTGGACGGTGAGAAGGTAGGCTCCGCCAAGTGGGACTACCCGGTCGGCTACGCGGGCGACATCCTGATCGGAAGGTGGAGCAGCACTCAGCAATGCCACCAGGGCCTCATTGACGAGGTAGAGATCTACAACCGGGCGCTGACCGCCGAGGAGGTCCAGGCGAGCTACGCCGCCGAGGCGCCTCGCCGCGGCAGTCCCGAAGCGGGCGCAAAGGCGTACGAAATCATCCCGGAGGCAGAGCAACGGGGGGAGGCGCTGGTGAAGCTGGAGACCGAGTTCTTCACATTCGAGGTTGACGAGCGGGGGAAGTGCCTCGCGCTCGTGGACAAGCGAACCGGCGAGGACCGCATCACGAGAGCGATGCCCCTAGCGTCCGTCAGAATCGGAGACAGAACGATTCGCCGAACGCGCTGCTCGTACCAGGACGGCAAGCTCACCATCGAGTTCGGGAAGTCCGAGGTGAGGGCCGTCATCAGCGTGACGGCCAGGCAGCGATACCTCGTCTTTGAGGTGTTGTCCGTCGAGTGGGCCGACGTTGACGAGCTGACCTTTCTGACGCTCGAGCTGCCGCCTGGCAAGTACCGAAATCGCATGTCCGGCCTCGTTGCCGGTGAGGAGTTCGGCGTCTGCGTGCGTGCGCTGAACCTGGACACACAGGTAACGCTCGGGGGCAGCCCGCCGACGCTGCGGGCCATCGGCTCCAAGAAGTACGGCCTGGCGGGCGCGAAGGCGGCGCTGGTCGCGTGCCCGACGCGGGAGCTGCGCACCGTGCTCCAGGAGATGGTGCAGACGGAGGGCGTGCCGCAGTCGTCTCTGGGCGGCCCGTGGGCGCTGGACGCGGAGGATTGCCGTGGCTCCTATCTGTTCGCGCGTGTGTCGGAGAGCGACGTTGACCGATGGATAGACCTGGCTCTGCGAGGGGGCTTTACCCACGTTCATTTCTCGGGCTGGGGGAAGTCGCTTGGCCACTACGAGCCGAGTGAGCGGCTGTTCCCGAACGGCCTGGAAGGGATGAAGATGTGCGTGCGCAAGATCCACAACGCCGGGCTGAAGGCGGGGATGCACACGCTCACCGGCTGCATCGCCACGAATGACCCGTGGGTCACGCCCGTCCCTGACGCGCGCCTTGCCGCCGACGCCACCTACGCGCTCGCCGCCGACATGGACGAGCAGTCTGACACCATCCTCACGGTCGAGAAGCCCGGCAAGCACGATGTCATCTGGGCCTATGCGAGCCGCGGCAATGTCATTCGCATCGGCGAGGAGCTGATCCACTACGCGGCCATCTCGTACGAGGAGCCTTACGGCTTCTTGAACTGCACGCGCGGGGCCTTCGGCACGACGGTCAGCGCGCACGAGAAGGGCGCGACCGCCGATCACCTGCGCAGCGTCTACCGCGCGTTCTACCCGGACGAGGACAGCACGCTGGTGGGAGATGTCGCGGACTGCATCGCCCGCGTCTACAACGAGTGCGAGATGGACCAGATATACATGGACGGCGCGGAGGGCATGGGCGGCTGGCACCGTGTCGCCGTGATGCGGGACGCGATCTACGCCAAGCTCGAGCGCCCGGCCCTGGTCGAGGCGAGCTGCTGGGGACACTGGAGTTGGTACTATCATTCCCGCGTGGGCGCCTGGGATCATCCCAAGTGGGGGATGAAGCAGTTCCACGATATGCACTGCGAGCAGATTCCCTACTATCGCAAAGGCGGACTGCTCCAGGCTCAACTCGGCTGGTGGGTCGTGCTCGGCCCCAGCGGCTTCAACAGACCCGAGATGCCCGACGAGATGGAGTACTTCTGCGCCAAGACGCTGGCGAACGAGGTGCCGATGTCGGTTCAGGGCATCGGCGCGTTGGGCAGACCGGCGAACGCGCGTATGCCCGAATACCTCACCATCGCCGGCCGGTACGAGCGGCTGCGGCTGGCGAGCTACTTCACCGAGGCGGTGAAAGAGCGACTGCGAGAGCCGGGAGCCGAGTTCCGGCTGCACCAGGCCGACGACGGGGAGTGGGAGTTCGTCCCTACCGACTACCCGGAGCACAGAGTGACGGGGCTGGCGAACGGCGCGAACGCATGGACGGTCAGCAATCGCTTCGGCCGGCAGCCGCTCAAGCTCAGAATCGAGGCGCTCCACGCGGCATACCCGTACGACAGCGAGGATGCGCTGCTGATTGCGGACTTCGGCGACATCGCCGAGTTCACCGTCCACACGAACGCGAGCGGCGTGACCCATACGCTGGAGCGCTCCACGGAGCAGGTCAAGGTCGGCGAGGTCAGCGCGTGCTTCAGCGCGACCAGCACGCGGGATGCCCGGGAAGGGGGGTGGGCGAAGGCGGGCAGACGCTTCTCGCCGCACCTCAGTATGCAGCAGTGCGACGCCGTCGGCGTGTGGATCCACGGCGATGGTAAGGGCGAGCTTCTCAACATCCAGCTCAGCAACCCCAGGGAGTACCAGCACGCCTACGCAGAGCACTACGTGACGGTTGACTTCGAGGGATGGCGTTACTTCGAGCTGCTGCTGCGGGAGCAAGATGCCGCCCGCTATCGCGACTACCAGTGGCCCTACTACAGCCAGCACGGCGTCTTTCGCACGCGGCTTACCCGCGACCACGTCAGCGAGTTGAACCTGTACTTCAACGACCTCCCGCCGGGCGACACGGCCACCGTCTACCTCAGCCCGCTCAAAGCCCTGCGCACGACTACGGTCGAGCTGCGCAACCCGACGCTGCAGGTCAACGGACAGAAGCTCACCGTCCCGGTGACGCTGCAAAGCGGCTCCTACCTTGAGCTGGAGCCCACGGGCGAGTGCGCGGTCTACGACCGCCGGTGCGCGTTGCTGGAGCGCGTGCAGGTGGAGGGCGAGTTGCCGGTCCTGAACGCAGGCGAGAACGAGGTGACCTTCACATGCGAGGGCTCCGAGGGCTTTGCGGCCCGGGCCAACGTGATGTTTGTCACCGAAGGCCCGGTGTTTCGTGGCCGCAGGCCTGACGGCGAGATCGCCTGGGAGGCGCTTCGGTATGAGTACGAACTGCCTCGGGTGGTGACCGCACTCGACGGCCGGCAGAACCAGTGGGACGTGATCTGCCGCGCCGATGCCCCGAGCGCACAGTTGGGCATCGAACTCGAGGTGCAGCAGATCGGCGCCACCGGCGAGGCTTACAACGACCCCGCCGCGCTGACCATCGAGAGCTTCGATGATCTCAGCTTCTTCGCCGACTCGCCGGACAACGAGTTCGCCAAGTACGTCTACGACGGCGAGCACAAGGGCATAGCAAACAAGCCGGGCGTGACGCACGAGTTTGAGCCCAGCACCGAGGTCGTGAAGGTCGGCGAGTCCGGCGCCCGCTACACCGCCAGCAGCACGCGTGACGACAACATCGGCTGGTCGGCCCGGGGGCGGCACTTCCGCGACCCGCTGGACCTGTCAGCCTTCCGCGGCCTCGGCTTCTGGCTGCACGGCGACGCGCGGGGCGAATCGTTCAAGATGCAGTTGCGCGACGACGCCGGGGGCTGGCAGGACATGGTGACGCGCGTTGACTTCAGCGGCTGGCGGTACATCGAGTTCGACCTCGGCAGCCCCAAGCTCAACCTCGCCAAGGTCGAGTATATGATTATGTATTACAACGGCCTCCCGGGCGGGCAGACGGTGACCTGCTACGTGGACGACGTGCGCGCGCTGCCCGAGACCCAGGGCATCGAGCGTCCGGAGTTGACGGTCGGCGGGAGGCGGATCGTGTTCCCCGTCGAGCTGTCCGTGGGCGACCGGCTGGTGTTCAAGGGCGTGGAGGACTTCCGGCTCTACCGCAAGCTGGGAGGCGAGCCGGAGCGGATGCGTCCGGAGGGAACGCCCCCCGTGCTCAGGCCCGGCCTCAATCCCGTCACCTTTGCACTCGGACCCAACTCGCCTGAGCAGTTCCGCATAGCGGTCTCGCTTGTGAAGGAGTATCAGTGAGACTGCTGCGCAGTCTTGAGACCCTTCGGGTCTCTTAGGAGTTGTGGAGGAACCGTTGGTTTCTGAGCGCAACTCCACCTGGCGTAAGCCCGAGAGGAGACAGTGATGGTACGCTCAAGAGCGATCTGGATGAGGTTTGCAGTGATGCTGGCGGCACTGCTCGCGGCCGGCTGCTCGGCCTACTGCCAGCCTGAGGCCGTGGATCCGTTGGCCGTGCAGGCCCTGGCCACGACGCTGGAGGAGACCGGGCAGAAGTGGTTCGAGGTCGTCAGCGACCAGCCGGACAACCCGGACCTGAACGGCTTCGCGGGATGGCTGCGCGCGCGCCCGGACATCGTTGACGCCACCGTGGGCTCCCGCCTCGTGGAGGCCACCAGCGCCGACGGCATCGCCATCCGCTTCACCGACTACGAGCCGGGGGTCGCCGGCACGCGCTCGTCACCGCGTCGCTTGCGTGCTCGGGAGGCGGTTGCGGGTCGTTACGCTTTCCTGCCGAGCGCGCTGCCGCTGTGGGCGGTTCCCCGGGAGATGCGGTGCTACGGCGACCTCGTACCGCAGGGCAAGGCGCTCATCATTGACGTGCTCGGGGACATCGTTCTCGACGTGGACGCTGAGATGCGCAAGATCCTGGAGTACGCGGGCTTTGAGGTGGTCGAGAAAGCCGGCGAGGTCCGCGACTTCCTGGAGATGGCCACCGCCAGCATCGTCGTGGTCCATAGCCACGGCGGGACGACGGCCGACAAGAAGCACTACGTCGTCGTGGCCAAGTACTTCGAGAGCACGGATGTCAGCAACCTGACCGAGTACTACACGTGGCTCAAGGGTGGGGAGCTCGCTGTCGAGCGCTCGGTGAAAAGGCACAAGGTCACCAAGCAGCCCCTCAAGGTGGTCACGGGCATTGACATATACGACACGTGGTTCGAGAAGAACCTGCCCTCGATGGTCAACAACGCCGCGCTCTTCTTCATCACCTGCCACAGCGCCGACCTGGACACGCCCTGGTGCATATTCAAGGCGAAGGGCGCCTCGTTCTTCTTTGGCTTCGACGGGGTGATCGGCGCTCCGTGGGACTGCGAGTGGGCGACGCGGCTGCTCGACCGCGTCATGGGCGCCAACATCCACGACCCCTGGGACAAGAACCCCTATCGCCGACCCCAGAGCTTCGAGGACGCCTACTC
>CBFDBV010000099.1:0-12303 GCA_965603135.1 uncultured bacterium | reverse complement strand
CGGGCTTCGTGGATGCTGAGGCGGGGCTCTTCGCACCGCTCGAAGCATCGAGTGCCGTTGGTCACGGGACAGCGATCGACAACTTCGCTCCTGCCGTCGAAGGCAAGACTGACATCGGGGCCATCCCCTTTGGCTCTGACCTGGTGCTTCCCGTGCGGCCGATCCCCGTGTACCTGGATCGGTACCAACTCACGTTCTCATCAGCAGACACCAGCGCGGCCCGGAGTCGGACTGTGACAGCTACCATCAGAGGCGAGGGCTTCTCAAGCAACTACAGGATAGCGAAGAACGGCGCCTTCGATTGGTTCACCGTCACTCCTGAGGAGGGCACGCTGGAATCCGGCAGCAGAACGCAATTCGCAGTGAGCGTTGTCCCCGACCGGATGAAGGCCAGGAGGGTCTACCGGGGTGCCTTCCTCGTCAGGCTGGCAAGCGGCTACTCGCGACCAGTCACGGTCTACGCGGAAACCGATTACTCGCCTGCGGCCAAGCCGTCACGTAGGGGCGTGTTCGTGGACTACCTCGAGGCTGAAGAGCCTTCGGGCGGGCCGGCCTACGAGGTCACTGCTGACTTTTCCGCTTCGGGAGAGAAGTGCGCCCTTGTCTCCGGGGCCGAATCAAGAGAACCTGCTGAGTACGGGTTCACCATCCCCGAAGCCGGAAGCTACGTCGTGCTCATGCGCGTGAGATCGGATGAGCCAGTCGGCTCCCATGACTCCGTCCGCTTCCGTATCGATGACGGGCCACTCGGCCAAGCGACCCTCCGAAGCGACGCCTCGTGGGTCTGGTCCATGGCGGCACACAACAACAAGCAACGCCTGACCTGCCTGCAGCCATTCGAACTGGCCGCCGGGGAGCATGTCCTCAAGCTCGCCCCGCGTGAATCCCTCTATGTCGACCTGATCGCGATTGCGGATGATCCCAGGCTGTTCGATTAGGAGAGACTCGCACGTGTCGCTCGCACATACCCGGTCCGGGCCTCAAGAACGCCTGCAGCGATCGCGTGCTGCGAAGCGGTGACCGCGCTGGCGTTGATGGCGGGTGTGTTCGTGCCCTACGTAGGCGCGTACCTCACGCAAGGTAGTGCTCTGTCAGCCTGTGTCCATCCGAAGAACTCCATCCACACGTGGATTCCGGGGTCCGGGCCTACTCAACGCCAGTGACAGCAGTGCCCAACACCTTCGTCACCCACGCCCTTGAGCAGCCGAACAGGCGGGCTTGCCCCGGCTTCGCCCTCGTCTCAACGGCACTCTCCCTCTACGCTTGCGACCAACTCACGAAGTGCCTCGATCTGAGCGCGCTGCCCACGGTCGGCCAACAGAGGCCGCAGCCGGCGCTCCGAATACAGCGTCTGCTTATCCTGGGGGAGAGCGATCAGATACTCCTGCACGGACTCGGAGAGCTTCAGGAGATTCATGGTCTGCGTAACCCGAGCGCGGCTGATTCCGTACCGCCTCGCGATCTCCGCCCGCGTGTTAACCTCTCTGCTGTCCAGACCACCCTAGAACTCATACGCCCGCATCAACGGGGGCACCCTCGCCCCACTGGATGCGCGACCAGTACCAACGCATTCTCGGATAGCGAGACGCAGCCGGTCCGCCAGCCTTCCGTGGTGCGCGTCTATCGGACAGAGCCTTGACGCTTGGCGCCCACCCTGATTAGCACGATCATCCTGACAAGCCCTCACTCCTCGCCCCCGAAGGCGTGCACATAAGCAACAAGCCCGATCCGCCTGTGGCGATAGCGATGCTGGGCTGACCTGCCCCCACGAACTGTGCCAGTGCCTATGCGGTACTTTGGCCGGTCCACGCAGCTCTGGGCGGAGGGCCGAGTGGAGCGAGGCCCGGAGCCCAGGGCTGGCGCGCCTCCGGGGCCGGGGGCCGATATCCCAAGAAGCTGTGTGGCCCCACCGTATGGTAGTGCCTCCGCCAGCGCTCTACCAGCACCTGCGCCGCCGTAGCGCCGTTGGCCAACTCCGTCTCTCGTAGCTTGCTGATGGTCTGCTCCGGCGTATGACGCTGCCTGCTCGCTGCTGCTCCCGTTTCTTTGCGTCCGAGCACCCCAGCACTGACATAACACCTGGCCCCGTTTCTGGGGGCAAGGTCAGATTCATGACTACTAGCAGGAATAACCGCGGCCAGCGTCAAAACCCACTCCCAGTGCCGTGAAGTGGGCACGCCCGATCACTTGCTCCCGAGAGGTGGCGCAATGAGATTGCCTTGTGCTGGCATGCTCGGTGCAGCGCTGGTCGCTTTTCTGACAGGACCATCCGCCGCGCAACAGTGGAGCGAGGGTTTTGAGGCGGGCCTGGCAGGAGCGAAGCCGTACCACAGAGAGCTGCCCCAGGCGACGCTCGAGATAAGTACCGAGAATGCAGCAGAGGGCAGACAGCTTGTGCGGGCGACTCTGCCCGGTGAGCGGCCCCTCGAGGGATTGAGCCTGACCGCCACCGGTCTCAGCGGAGACCGCGTGGCTACCATCAGTGCGAAGGTGCGCGGGACCGGCGACATCTGGCTGTGTCTGCATTCACGCAACGGATGGCTGTACTCTCCCCAGACGACGCCGCTTACTGAAGACTGGCAAGAGATCTCGCTAAGCAAGGCCTTGACACCTGAGGATAGCTCGCTGTCCATCAACTTCCTGAGCAAGACAGCGCAACGCGGCGCCATCTTTGAGGTGGATGAACTGACCGTCAGTCTCGCACCACTGCCGCAGGTCTATGAAGCAGACGTAGGCCCGTGGCGACTTGAGGCCGAGGACTTCGTTCTGCGCGGGTCCTATGTGGCTGAGGACGAATCAGGCGCTGGCGGCCGGGTGGCTCGGCACCCGAGTTACGTTGGGCTGGATGGCATGCCGTTTCCCCGGACCAGCCAGCCGGTGACCGTTTACCTTCGGGTGCGCCCGGGCTCAGAGCAGGACAGCTTCCGGCTGACCACGACACAGGCCGGCATCAGACAGACTCTGAGGAGCATTCAGCCCGAGCAGTCAGGCAAGTGGCAGTGGCTGCGCTTCCCAGCGATGACCGCGGGCGAGGTGGGTGACTGCTTCGGCGTGGAATGCTGGCGCCAGAAGCACGCCGAGGGGAATGCCGCCATAGACTGCGTAGTCATCAGCACGGCCGGGGAGCTGGCTGACGCTGCGCTCGGCAATGCTGCGCGCCTGTTCGCGCGCCGCCCGCTGGCGCTGGTGACTCGCTGCGCCCTACCGCCGGAGCTCGACGGCAAGGCCGATGACTCGTGCTGGCAGAACACAGTGGCCTGCACCGATTTTCTCGTGGTGCGGTCGCTGACTGCGGCCAGTGAGCGCACGACTGCGCGGCTCTGCTACGATGACGATAACCTCTACCTGCTGTTGGTGTGTGATGAGCCGGTTCTGGAGGTCAGGGCGCAGCGGCGGCACGAGTTCGTCGCCAACGTTGCTGAGCGCGACGGGGACGTCTACAGGGATGACTCGTGCCTCGTTCTGCTTGACCCGGCCAACACGGGCGAACAGCTCCTCGACTTGACCGTCAACTCCCTGGGCACCATCGCCGATGCCCGGTGCACGCAACCCAGTTACTGGGAGACGAGGGACTTGGCGTGGAACTCAGAGGCTCAGGCCTCGGCCAGCCTCGGCGACGGCACCTGGACCGTGGAGATAGCGATCCCGTTCGCCGACCTGACCGACGGAGCCCCCGATGTCGGCGAGGTATGGCAGATCTGCCTGGGCCGCATCGCCCGAGCGCGAGAAGAGAACAGCTCCTGGAACCCCTCGAACCGTGGGTTTCACGACCCGCAGCCCTTTGGCGCGCTGGTCTTCGCGGAACCGACCGTGGGCGTGGCGCTCGCCGCAGTGGGCCCGCTTCAATTGGGCAATAACCCGCTGACGGCGGCGCTGACTCCGCTGGCCGGGAGGCCAGGCGGCGTCTATCTGACCTCCAGCATCGCAACTGCAAGTGGCACGAGCCACTCGTACGAGTTGGCGCATGTTGCCGAGGCGCCCATTGAAGCGACGCATCAGTTCCGGATCGCGGAGGAAGCGGAAGTGCAGATGGCCCACGGCGTTCTGGACGCCGGCACGCTTCAGCCGCTCTACCTGACCCCGGTCCTGGAGCGCGCGGTCAAGTCATCCCTGGCCACGGTGGCACTGGCCTGCGAGGGCCCCTACGAGCTGCTGCTGAATGGCGAGGTCATCAGCCGCGGGCAGAGGGCCGAGGGCGTTGAGCTACAGGCTCCGCTGCAGAAGGGGGCCAACGTGTTCGCGCTGAAGCTGGAGAAGGGGACCGCGGCTGTGGCGATCGCCGCGCCGGGCCTTGAGGCGGGCTCGGCCAACTGGAAGATCGCCCGTGCTGATACCGATGGCGCCACACTTCCCGACACCGACGACAGCACCTGGGAGACGGCACCCAAGGTGGGTGAGCATCCCGCGCTTGGCGCCATCGTTGGCGAGCCGGGCCAGGCGGTCGTGCTGCGCCACACGTTGCTGTGGGAGAAGACCCGAGCCTGGCCGACGCCGGCGCCGGCGCTCTACATCGCCCGCAACAGCAACCAGCATATCAACGTGATCGCCGACGGTCTACCCGGCCGGAAGCTGGAGAAGTGGACGGTGCACCTGGCCGTGCCACCGGAGTTCGAGATCCTCGGCTCCACCGGCCACTACGGCGACCCGGTGGACTACCAGCCGCACTTCCTCTGCACGCAACTGGGCGAACAGACCGTCGCGGGGCGCCAGATGCAGGTGGCCAGGATCGCGGCGGACAAGCCGATCGTGCGCGGCCGTCACTACATCATGTCGCTCTTCAATGCCTTCGTGCGGTATCGTGAGGAGGCCGGCCCACCGGAGAACGAGGAGACCAGCTTCGTGTACTGGACGGAGGCCAACGACCGCACCGTGCTTGAGCCCCGGCAGAAGATACCGGTTCGCATCCTGCCCCCGCTGTATGGGCGCCAGCCCAAGCAGCTCGTCTGGCAGCTCTGGGGGTCGTTCTTTTCGAACATGGACGACCGCGCCATGCGAGAGGCGACGTTGCAGACGATGCAGGCCGCAGGCATCAACGACCTGGTGTCCGGTGACGCCTGGACGAGCGAGGTAGCGGTCGAGTATGGCATCGAGAACACCAAGGGCATGAACTTCAAGGCGTGGTCCCTCAACATGCAGCCCCATCTCGAGGAACATCCCGAGGCGCGCCTGGTGGACAAGGATGGCAACCCGAGCGACGGCTTCCTGTGCATGACGCTGCTACTGGGGGACTCGTGGCCGGTGGTGGAGGCGAAGCTCAAGGAGAAGATAGATGACGCTCATCCGCACTGCCTGGACTACGACTATGAGTACTCGCCTTTCGGTGGCCCTCACTCCTGCTACTGTCCGCGCTGCCTGAGTGCCTTCAGGGACTACGCGAAGCTGCCGGCGGACACGAAGCTGGACGGGCAGATCATCAAGGAGGGGTATGGCGACCAGTGGATTGACTTCATGGCTCAGCGCGTGGCGGAGATGTTCCTCAAGTTCAAGGAGACCATACACCGGCTGGCGCCCGGCACGAAGCTCAGCGTCTACAGCGGCTACCAGACCCCCGACAACCCGAGCCGGTACGGCGTGAACTGGGAGTACATGGGCGAGCTGGGCGCCTGCGACCGCATAGGCTGCGGATATGGGCGGCCGGTTGAGGCCATCCCGGAGACCATCGAGGCCCTCGCCGGCATCCCGGCCGTGTTCGGGGCGATCTTGAGGCCCTACGACACCACGAAGACCGAGCCGCAGGTGCCGCTGACCAAAGCGCGCCTGTTACGGCGCTCGCTGGATGCCACTGGGGGCGTGCTCATCTATGACCGCCTGCCCATGGATGGGCGCACGTGGTTCGCCATCGCCGAGATCACGCGTCTCGTCGCTACCTTCGAGCAGTTGCTCCTGGGCGGCCGGCGTACCGGGCTGCCCGGCCTGGACCAGGCGCAGGTCCAGGCCCTGAGCGACGGCAATACCACCCTCGTCTGTGCCATCAACCAGAGAAGCAGCCCGGCGCAGTACACCATCCCCCTGCCAAGGGACGCCGGCCGGGGGGAGGAGTTCTACAGCACCCAGAAGGTGGCAGGGGGCGAGACGGTGGAGTGCTTGCTGCCGGCCGGCGAGGTGGCCGTGTACGTGTTGAGCAAGTAGCCGGTCAGATCGAGAGGACTTGCCCTACTGCCCTTGGCAAGAGCAAGGGCGGGCCGGGTATGGTGGATGAGGCGGGACTTCGCTGCGCTCGGCCCTCCGCCCACGGCTGCGTGGGCCCGCCAACGCCGTCATCAGTGCTGTTGCCCTGGCTCACAGCTCGCAGCTTACCGCCTGCAGCTCACGGCTACAGAGGTTACGTCCCATATCCCACCCGATCCAGGCGCTGCTGACCGCCCGGTAAGGATGGCCCGAACATGACACGAGCCCTGACTGTTGCGCTCGTCTGCCTCGCCTCGACCTGCCACGCCGCGGTGCAGGACGGCCTGCGCCTGTATGCCAGCTTCGACTCGGGCGCCGAGCCCAGGTACGCCTTCGGCAGCCCGAAGCTGCGCGGCCTGGCCGAGGGCGCCGAGACGGTCGAGGGTCGCGCTGGGAGCGCCCTGCGCCTGCCGGATGATCAGACCAGCACCGCCGTCACCTTCGCCGGCCCGGGGAACCTGCACCGCCCGCACGGCACGGTCGCCTTCTGGGTGCACCCGACCTGGGACGGCGGCGGCGCGGACGCGAAGCACTTCATCTTCTCGATGGGCGGCTTCCGGGTCTACGCCGACCGCGCCAAGGGCATCCTCACGGTCATGACCGGGACCGGTCGGCTCGAGGGCTGGAAGTGGAGCTACGCCCCCTCGGCGCACGTCGCCGACTGGCGCGCCGGCCAGTGGCACCACGTTGCCGTGCTTTGGGATGGTGTGGCTCAGCACAAGTCGCTGTGGCTGGACGGGGAGCTGGCCGGCGAGGCCGAGAGCCAGTGGATCCCCTACGAGGAGTCCGGCCGCGACTTCACCTTCGGGCTGGGCTGGCGTGCGCCGGCGGACTACGACGAGTTGGCGGTCTGGGACCGCGAGCTGAGCGCGGCCGAGATAGCCTCTCTCGCCGTTGAGCCCGAAACGGCCGCGGGCGAGCTGGCCTCACTTGCCATGCCCGAGGTCGTGCGCTTTCCGGTGCGCATCGGCCTGCATTCATGGGTGGGGCGCGCACCGGAGGCCATCGTGGCGCCCGGCGACCAGGTGCTGCTGGAGCTGCCGGTCTCGAACCCGGGCGACGAGAAGTTGACGGTGCGGCTGGACTTCACGCTGCTGGACTTCCACGAGCACGCGCTCAGCAGCGGCCAGCGCTGGGTGCAGCTCGCGCCCGGCGCCGAGGCAACGGTTGAGGTCTCGGTCTCGGCCGATCGGCCGGGCATCTTCAAGCTGCGCTGCCACGTGAAGCTGGGCGAGTTCGAAGGCTATCGCGACGTGGCGTCCTTCGGCGTGGTGTCCGAGCCGGGCAGTAACGAGCCCGACGAGGATTCGTTCTTCGGCGACCACCCCGAAGCCGGGCGGGGCAACTACATCGAACAGGCCGGACGCCTGGGCGTGAAGTGGGCGCGCTGCCACGACATGATCCAGTCCACGCGCTGGTCGCGGGTGCAGCCGACCGAGGACGACTGGGCCTTCCAGGGCGAGGAGAGCGTGGACCGCTGCCTGGCCGCCGGCATGCATGTGCTCGGGGTGCTCTTCGCCACTCCTCCCTGGGCGGTGGACACGACCGTCGGGTCGCCCTCCGGCAACTACCGCGCCGGCCCGCCGCGCGACATGGACCAGTACCGCGAGTACGTCCGCCGCACTGTCGAGCGCTACCGCGGCCGCATTCGCTACTGGGAGGTGTGGAACGAGCCGGACGCGGGGAACTTCTGGAAGGGCACCCCCGAGCAGTACGTCGAGCTGCTGCGCGCCACCCGCGAGGTGGCGAAGGCAGCCGACCCCGACTGCGTCATCATCGGCGGCGGGGGGCTGCACTACTCGCTCAAGGACTGGGTCGAGGCCGCCGCGGACGCGGGCATGCTCGCCTCGTGCGACTGGCTGTCGTATCACTCCTACGTCCCCGTGGACGAGCCGGCCGAGGCCATGCTCGACAACGTGCGCTACTTCCAGGACCTGTTGGCGCGCCACGGCAGGACCGACATTCCGCTGGTG
Source organism: uncultured bacterium (assembly GCA_965603135.1). GTDB lineage: Bacteria > Armatimonadota > Zipacnadia > Zipacnadales > UBA5352 > CBFDBV01. Next base: position 4,162 of record CBFDBV010000099.1, on the reverse strand, counting down.
TGCAGTGAGGGCGGCGTCACCGACACCACCTTCTACGAGGGCCTGGACTTCGACGAGCTGCCGCCCGCGCGCGTGCGTCCGCCCATGTCATGGCGGCGCGGCGCCTGCCGGCTGGTGCAGGTCGCGGCGCTGGAGATGGCCGAGGGCGTGCGCAAGCGCTTCTACTACTACCACAAGCCCCCGCCCGTCCCCCGCGCCCACTTCGACTACTCGGCGCTGGAGGTCAACGGCGCGCCGCGCCCCAAGCTCATGGCCTGGGTGGCGATGGAGCGCCAGCTTCGCGGCCTGAGCCTCGCCCGGCGGGTGGACGGCGACGGCTGGCGCGCTATTGTCTTCGAGGGCGCCGCTCGCGCCGTGGCGGTGGCGTGGGCGGACGATGACGCGACCGCGACCCTGCCCGGCGCGCTGCCCGAGGGCGCGGTGCTCACCGACCTGATGGGCGTTGCGACGCCCGCACTCGAGGATGGCCGCGTCACGCTCACTGACGAGCCGGTGTACATCGAGGCGGACGGCGACGCGTCCGCGCTTGTGCCGTTGCTGTCACTGTAGGGCCTCCCCCCCTGCCGCAATGCGGACGGCATTGCCGAATACACCCTCTGTGGGGCGCCTGCCGTTCGCTCATAGCTCATGGCTGACAGCTTGGCCGGGCGACGAGCGGCCGTGCAGGCCTTTGATCTCCCCGTGCCGGACTATGTCTCCCGCGACACTGATCTCTTCCCACCATTCCATGTCGGTATACACCCCTCACCTCCGGGCCCAGATCGGGTTGCCTGCACACTCCCAACACCCCCTTCTGGTGATCTGCAACCCGGGTGATCATACGGGGTGCCGCGCTTTTCCACCGGCGTTTACACCCGAGGCCGGGACGCTGGACGAGTTCTGCTTCCTGGCGTGGTACCGCTACCTCAACTGCGGCTGCCGCGTGGACGCGGTGGGCGGCACCGACAAAATGAGCGCGGGCATGCCGGTCGGTGGCGTGCGTGCCTACGCCCAGCTCGACCCGGACCGCGAGTTCACCTTCGAGGCCTGGGGCGAGGCGGTGCGCGCCGGGCGGACCTTCACCACCTCCGGTCCGCTCATCAGCATGACGGTGGACGGGCAGGCCGTTGGCTCGGAGATACAGATGCCCTCAGAGGGCGGTTCGGTAGAGGTAGTTGCGAGCGCGTCCAGCGCCTGGCCCGTGCGCGCGCTTGAAATCGTGGTCAACGGCAAGGTCGTCGCCGACGCTCGCGACGCGCAGGGCGCGAAGGCTCTCAGCCTGAGGGAGGACGTGCAGATCGAGGGCAGCTCGTGGATCGCCGCGCGCTGCGGAAGCAATCTGCAGGTGAACCACTGTTGGCCGGTACACCTGGGCGCGCACACGTCGCCGGTCTACGTGGTGTGCGGTGGCGACGGGATGTTCAGCCCCTCCGAGGCCACCTACGTGCTGACGCTGCTCGACGGAGGCATGACTTATCTGGACACGCTTCCGGTGCGCTACAGCGACGAGCGGCACATGCAGATGAAGGCCATCTTCGCGCAGGCGAAGCACGAACTCGAGCACCGGATGGGAGTGCACCACTGACGGCAGAGCCCGCACGCATCCCGCCCGAACACAATGGCGCCCTGCAGAGCCCAGACTACAGCGGCGGAGCTTTGCAGATCATTCCAGTACGGAACAGCTGTCGAGGCTGGTGCGCACCTCCAGCGCACCGTCGCCCGCCGGCAGCGTCCAGATCGTCTCCCCGTCGCGCACCTCGCGCGAGATGCCTGGCAGATCGTCGAGTTCCTGGCCCGGCGCCAGTGGCACTATCGCTACGGTGAGCAGCGCGGGCAGCTCGGCGCGGCCGGCGTAGGTTACTGCCGGCGCGGGCAGCAGCTTGTGTCCGCTACGGCCCGTCCAGCCGCGCCCGTGCTGCTGGTCGTTGCCGTCCTCATGGCAGAGCACGTCCGTGGGCGCGCCACTGGGCCAGTAGGTCGTGTGCGGCTCCCGGTCACCGATCGTGACCGCTGGCTGCAGCGTCCCCTCCAGCGGCAGGAGCACCAGCCGCGCTCCGTTCGGCGCCGTCGCCAGCGTCGTCGTCCCCCTCAGCTCTATCTCGATGTCCGCCTCGAACTGGAAGTTCCGCTCGAGGTCCGCCGCGTCCTGATCACCGGTGAGCATGTCCTGCAACAGCCAGTAGCTCCCGTCCACGAACACGACGCGCCGCTCCCACTCGACCGGCTTCACCGGCCGGAACGAGTAGTCGGCCACGAACAGCGTATGCTGCTCGCCCTGCTCCCACCTGGTGTCCAGCGGCTGTTCGGCCTCGGTGACGGTGCCCTCGCTGTGGAACTCGTCCACACGGTCGATCGTGATCGTGTTGTGCAGGAAGCCCGACATCTGCCTGCTGACGAACGCGTCCGGCTTATTGCTCGCGTACTTCGTCCCCGAAGGGTCGATGATGAATCGCTGCCCCCACGCGGTCACCACGAAGCTCAGCCGGTCCCCGTGCCGGTGGGTGGTCCCCCACGGCCCCGCGTCGATCATCATGAAGCGCGCGTCCGCCGACCAGTCGCTGCGCATGGTGTAGTAGCCGCACCACTGCTCCGCGCCCGGCGGCGGCCAGTCCAGGAAGGGCGGCTCCGGGCCGTCAATACCATCAACGATGGGCTCCACCCACGGCATCTCCAGCCACTGCACGAGCGGCCGATGCACGTACCTGCCCAGCGCCCCCGCGTATAGGTCGCCGAACGAGGGCAGCCGCCGCGTCGGGTCGCTCAGCGCGACCATCACCTCCACCATTCTGGAGAGTCGCTCGCGCCGCGCGCTGATCGGCTCCTGCTCTCGCAGCATGTACGCGAGCCTCTGCTGCGTCAGCGACACGCTCGCCGAGTATGCGGTCGTCAGCTCCACGCACATGCCGTCGGGATAGAACGCCTCATCGAGGTACTGCGCCACGAGCTGGGCGTCGTAGTCGAGCCAGGCGCCAGTGGCCGGGCAGTCGCGCAGAACCGCGCACGCCATGGCGAGGCCGCTGATCATTGCGCCGCCGCCGTTGTGCCGCATGTCGATCCAGCGCCCGACCTCGGTCGTCAGGTAGCCCGTCTCCTCATATAGTCGCTGCAGGATCGCCAGCAGCTCGTCGTCCGTGACCTCGGGGAAGTGCCGCAGCAGCGCCACCGTCTGCGAAAGCGCCATCAGGCGCTCCGGGATCATGCACCAGTACCACGGCTTCGCGGTCGTCGTATGGCTCGTCCAGCCATCACGCGTGCTCTTTCCGACGAACTCCTCTATCGGGTAGGCTTCCATGTACCCCAGGATGTGCTCGACCATGAAGCGCGCGTACTTCGGGTCCTGCGTGTGATGCGCCGCGTAGCGCAAGGTCGACAGCACAGGGAAGCGCGTGCAGCACGACAGCGGCGAGCCGTACCAGTCGAAGCCCGTCTCTGGCACTTGCCACACGCTGTAGCCGTCCCAGAAGTCGCCGGCGAGCAGGCCATCCGCCCGTGACGTGTTGACCTCGGGGTTGCGGGCCTTCTCCCGCCACTGGGTGAACAGCGCCGGGGCGATCTCCATCTCCCGGAAGCGCTCCATATATGCCGCGCCCGCCGCCTCCACGTCCCCGGCATCCAGCGCGTCCTTCACCGCAGCCAACTCCGGCCGGTCCAGGTCCAGCAGGTGCAGGAATGCCTCTCTATCGCTCACGATGAGCCAGCCAGGATCGTTGCCCTGGGCCTCGCCTCGCCCCGCCACCAGCAGGAGCGCGGCCATCAGTACCAGTGCCGTCCCGCCGAAGTGCAGCCAATCAGTGGGCATCCGCAGGCCTCCCGTTCGCCCGACCATCACCAGTCTCCCCGTCCTTCCACCGACTTTCGGCCGCCACCTGCCCAACGGCCTGCCCCGGTTCCTGGCGCCGGCTGAAACATGGTGGTTGCGGTCGGTCTGATCGGCCCTGGGTCCCGCGGCGGACAGGCGCGTCGGGCCGGTGCTCAGTGCCCCTCGACCGGCAGGGCGACCACGCCGCCGTCCTGGGTGCCCACGAAGACCGCGGGCTCGGCGGAGCGGGCCGGCGCCATCGAGACTACCGGGGAACCGACATTGGCGGCGCGCACTGCCTCTCCCGCGGCGCCGATCTGCAGCACCGTCCCGTCCTCCAGGCCGAGGGCCGCTACGCCAGCGACTGTGGCGCCCGAAGTCACC